>CAYXQW010000621.1:0-1501 GCA_964466695.1 uncultured Bdellovibrionales bacterium | reverse complement strand
GCACGGGGGCGAGCTTCTCGACGTTGTCTGATGCCAGGCGCCGCGTCAGCTCGTGCGCCAGATACTTCGCGTGGTAATCGGTCAGCGTCATGCGAGGCTCCAAACACGCAGAAGTCGACCATAAGATCATCTTTCGGCAGATGACCACAAACCCCATCGTCGTCGCCACCTCGCCGAGGGCTTGCCGCACACCTGCTACGGCTTGCCGCCCTTCCACTTCCGTAGCTGCGCCACCTCGTCCGAAAGCTGCCCCCACACCCGCTCGGCCTGCCGCCGCCTGTGCTCGTCGTGACGCAGCTCGTTCGCCTGCGCCTCGCGCTCGAGCTTTTGGTAGTGCTCGAGACGATCGGCATCGAGCTCTCCTGACGCGACCGCCGCCTTCACCGCGCAGCCAGGCTCCGAGGTGTGGCTGCAGTCCCGAAAGCGGCAATGCTCGGCGAGCGTCGCGATGTCTTGAAAGACGGCGTCGAGGCCATCTTCGTCGAGGAGCTGCAGCTCGCGCATGCCGGGGGTGTCGAGCAGCAGGCCGCCGCCAGGGAGAAGAACGAGCTGGCGATGGGTCGTGACGTGGGAGCCCCGACCGTCGCGCGCGCGCACCTCGCCCGTGCGCATCCGTTCTTCCCCGAGCAGGGCGTTGACGAGCGTCGACTTCCCGGCCCCGGAGGAGCCCACCAACGCCACGGTCATGCCAGCGCCGATGCTGGCGCGCACCTCCTCGATGCCATCTTTGCGGAGCGCAGAGATCACATGCACGGGCACGCCGGCGACGTGACGCTCGACCTCGGCTAAGCGCAGCCAAGGGTCCGCGCACACGTCGGCCTTGTTGAGGATCACCGATGGCTGGGCGCCGCTCGCCCAGATCCGGGCGAGGTAGCGCTCGATCCGGCGCACGTTGAAGTCGTCATCGAGGCCGCACACGGCGAACACCAGATCGACGTTGGCCGCGACCACCTGAGCGCGCGCCGCGCGGCCAGCGGCGCCTCGCGTAAACACCGTGCGCCTCTCGAGGACGCGTTCGATGGTGACCGTGCAGTCCGGACCGGGAGCGTGGTCGACGAGAACCCAGTCACCGACACCGGGAGGCCCGGCGTCTTCGAGCTCGAGGCGAAGCCGTCCCGAAAGCTGGGCGCGGCCCGGACCGGTCACCGACCACACCTCGTAAGCGCCGCGATGCTCGGCCGCGATGCGAGCTTTGACGACCTTGTCGCCGCAAGATGGCTGAAGCTGCTGTTCAAAGAAGGGGCCGAAGCCCAGCGCAGATAGCTCGTACACGACACCCTCCATGACACTCCTCTGTGGCAATCTCCCGAGAAGAATCAAGCGTTTTTATGGCATCAGGCTGCTGGACACAAAAAGTTTCAATTCCTAAGTTGCGAACGCACCCGCTTTGTGCTAGCGAAAAATTTCGGATTGAGATTTTCGCAATACCCTCGCGACTACCATGGTTACGAGGTCAACAAAAAAGGGGGATCCCGATGCTTCGCATTTTATGCTTTTTTCT
>CAYXQW010000620.1:0-1502 GCA_964466695.1 uncultured Bdellovibrionales bacterium | reverse complement strand
GCTTTTAGTTATGTTCAAGGAGAAGTATTAGCAGAAGTAGAAGTAAGAGGTAAAAGTGATATTCAAAAAGATAAACAAGCATGGAGTGAAATGAGGTTGGTCAAAGTTTATAAATGGACCAAAAAAGATAGTCTTAAACTGGCTATCTTTAGTGCGGAATTATGTTTAGAAAACTTTGAAAAAGAATATCCTAATGATAAAAGACCAAGAGAAGCTATAGAAGCTGCTAAGAAAGTCTTATTTAAAGATACTGCTAAAAATAGGTCTGCTGCTAGGTCTGCTGCTAGGTCTGCTGCTGAGTCTGCTGCTTGGTCTGCTGCTGGGTCTGCTGAGTCTGCTGCTAGGTCTGCTGAGTCTGCTGAGTCTGCTGCTTGGTCTGCTGCTGGGTCTGCTGCTTGGTCTGCTGCTTGGTCTGCTGAGTCTGCTGCTAGGTCTGCTGAGTCTGCTGCTAGGTCTGCTGCTGGGTCTGCAGAAATTAAAAAGATACAAAAGGCATTTAAAAATATTGTTAAAGATTTACAACTAATTAGATAAATATATGAAACAAACAGAAATAACAGAAAAAGAAATGAAACAAGCTATGGAGGAAATGGAGTGTTGGTCAGTTCAAAACCATTTAGGAAAATGTAAAAAATGTAAAGCCCTTATCCTTAAAGAAGTAGAAAAGACCTGCGAGGAGGTAATGCAAGAAACAGAAAAAGAAATCGTGGAAGCAATTAAGGCAAACATTTATGATAAGCCAGAGCAAAGATTATTAAAAATGATTTTAGGAAAAGAAGCTAAAAAAGAAGAATATTGGAATGTAGCTATGACAACAGCTAAGAACTTTGTAGAAAATATTTTTAATGAACAACGCTTAGTCTTAAAGAAAGGGAAACAGATATGAAAGGAGGTGGATTATGGATAATGATTTTTTAACTAAGTCTATTCACGGAATAGTAAAAGCAGATAGGGATAAAAGAATGGGTCAATCTGAGCAATTAACGCTTGGAGAATTGATATTGAAACTTGAGCAAATAGAACCAACTTATGTTGACTATGAGAAAAAGACTCAAGATAAAAATGTATGTTTTGATTTTGAATATGCAGTTCCTACAGGAGTTTCTAGTTGGAGAGGAAGCTATGATGAATTAGCTTTGACTTTTGATTTTACAGGATATGAACACTTTAGTAAAGATAAACCAGAGCCAATGACTTTAACAGCTTTCTTAAAACTATTAAAAGAAACTATTGGAAAAGAATTTACAGGTTGGAAAGGTGGAGAATTTGTAATGGGTAAAACTACTCCTGTTTGGGTAGCCAATGTCGGAAACTCTGGGAATACAGGCGTAGTTGATGTAACTTCTGATGATTATTCGGTTACTTTAATAACTGGACATTGTGAGTATTAGTCTTTTGCGGTAAGTCCTTTTGGATTTACCAGAGAAGATTGGTGTATCTACCTCCTACTTGAACTTAGTAGGAACATTACAGAATAAGAAGTAGATATAGAGGAAAGGAAA
>CAYXQW010000619.1:0-1522 GCA_964466695.1 uncultured Bdellovibrionales bacterium | reverse complement strand
GGCAGTTGGCGGCCACCGAGAGCTCCTCGTGCCAGCAGTAGTGAGGGATCTCGATGTGGTGGCGCGCCGCGGCAGCGATCACCGACTCGCCGGGCATGAACTCGATCGTCACTTCGTCGATGCGGATAGAGGGCATGGGCGCGTATCTCTCCTAGCGATCACACTCGCCGCCGATCATGTTGATCGAGCCGAAGATGGGGACGACGTCCGCGAGGCTCGCGCCTTTGAGCAAGACGTCATCGAGGGCCGACATGATGGCGAGGCACGGCGAGCGTAGCCGGCACTTGTAGGGCTGGCCGCTACCATCGGAGACGAGGAAGAAGCCGAGCTCGCCGTTCGCCCCTTCGCTCGCGCTGTAGATCTCGCCCTCTTTTACCTTCGCGCCGTCGATGATGAGCATGAAGTGGTTCATGAGCCCTTCGATCGTGTTGTGCACGCGCGGCTTTGGTGGCAAGGCGAAGCGAGGATCCTCGAGGAGGATGGGGCCTCGGGGCAGCTCGGCGAGCGCCTGCGTTATGATCTTGCGGCTCTGGTGCAGCTCCTCCATGCGCACGAGCCAGCGGTCGTAGACGTCGCCCTCGCGGCCCACGGGGATGTCGAAGTCCATGCGATCGTAGACGTAGTAGGGGTGGGCCTTACGGAGATCATGCGCGACCCCGGTCGCGCGCAAGAACGGCCCGGTGATGCCGAAGGCGATGGCGTCGGCTTGTGAGATCTTGCCCACCCCCGCGGTGCGATCGATGAAGATGCGGTTATGGGTGAGCAGCTTGTCGGTGTCGGCGACGAGGCGGAAGACCTCCTCCATGGCCCGCGCCGTCTCTGCGGCGAAGCCCTCGGGCAGATCGAAGGCGACGCCGCCGATGCGCGCGTAGCTCACCGTGATGCGCGCGCCGGTGAGCTCCTCGATGAGGTCGTAGACGAGCTCGCGCCCCTCGATGAGGTACATGTAAGCGGTGAAGCCCCCGAGCTCCATGCTCATGGCGGCGAGGCAGGTCAGGTGGTCGGTGATGCGCGACAGCTCACTCGCGATGACGCGGATGTACTGTGCGCGCTCGGGGAGCTCCACCGAGAAGAGCTGCTCTGCCGCGTGCACGAAGCCGAAGTTGTTGATGAGCGGCGAGACGTAGTTGAGCCGGTCGGTGTAGGGCAGGCATTGGGCCCAACGCACGGCCTCGCACTCCTTCTCGAAGGCGCGGTGCAAGAAGCCGATCTCGGTGTTGCTCTTTACCAGGGTCTCGCCGTCGAGCTCGACCTTGATGCGGATCGTGCCGTGCATCGCCGGGTGCGACGGGCCGAGGTTGAGCTCCATGTTGCGGTGCGCGAGATCATGGGCGATGTCGGTCATGAGGCCCTCATCTCTCAGGGATCGTTGAGGAGATCTGGCGGCGCTCGTCTTTGCGTCGGCACGGCGCGCACCGCACGCAGCGGCACGAGCGGCTGCCGCTTGTCGAGCGGGTAGTCCTTGCGGAGCGGATGCCCCTCGAACTCCTCGTACATGAGCAGGCGCTCGAGCTTCGGGTGC
>CAYXQW010000618.1:0-1524 GCA_964466695.1 uncultured Bdellovibrionales bacterium | reverse complement strand
CTTTTATGATATAGTTTATCCATAAAAAGTGAAAAAAACCGCTTGACAGATTATAAATATTATGATAACATTATAAAAAAATGAGGAGAAGATGTATGGCCAGTTTAAATGATCGTGTAAAAAAGTATGGTATTGATTTTGATTTTCAAGGATCAAACAGGAAATCCAGAAGGAAAGAACTAAAGGAAATGGTCCGAGAGGAAAAAGATAATAGACTTCTTATTGCTGGTTTTACAAAACCAGAACTTCCTGAAAAAGTTTGTAAGAGAAAAGAGAAACTTTCATTGAAGAAAGCATTTCGTTTGATAAAGAAGAAAAAGATTTTTGAAGGAGTAGCTACAGACAATTCAACAGTAGCAACAAAAACATAAGGAGGTTATATGCAAGTTGTATTACTAAATGCAGATTATTCTCCATTAGGTGTGATTGATTGGAGAAAAGCTGTAAAACTTATTGTCAAGAAAAAAGTGGAAGTTATTAAACTATCCAAGAAGATCATAACAAATGTTGACAATACATATAAGATTATTGTGCCGGAAATTATCAGATTGATCAAGTTGATACGTTCTATCTGGAAGGCGAGAGTTCCCTTTAACCGAAGAACGGTTATTATAAGGGATAATCATACTTGTGCATATTGTCTGGTGAAGAAACATGATATGACAATTGACCATGTTATTCCAAGATCAAAAGGTGGAAAATCTACATTTGACAATGTTGTTTGTTGTTGCAAACCATGTAACCATAAAAAGGATGATAGACTTCCATCAGAAGCTGGAATGTATTTGAAATTCAAACCAACTACTCCTACGATTATGGAATTTATTGTCCGTCAGATCAAAAATGTGGGAATGAATGAAACATTACAAACATTGGAGGAATTGGGTGTAATATAATTCTAACATAGCTTAATGGTAAAGCTTTTCCTTGGTATGGAAAAAGATTCCGGTTCGAGTCCGGATGTTAGATCCAATTATAATTATGTTTATAAAAAGAATTGTGACAAAGACATTGACAAAGATTATACCAATAAATTCTGATGAATATTCTGCTACACAATTTAAGGAAGATTGTAAGGAGATATTCAAAAATGAAGGCGAATTTGTTACCAAAATCGAATATCTTGGTGAAGATGATTTTCCTTTATATATACTTTATACGGATACTGAAAATTGGTTTTTCTACCACAATGACAGTTTGATAGAAAACTTTGTTGATGTAAACGAATGGTTGAATAAAGAATAATGGGTCTTTAGTTTAATTGGTAAAACAGTGGTCTCCAAAACCACACGATGGAAGTTCAAATCTTCCAAGGCCTGCCATAAAAAATACGGAGAGGAGCCAAATATTGGTTCGTTGGGATCGCCTGCTAAGCGATTGGTCTGAAATATGACCTGAGGGTTCAATTCCCTTCCTCTCCGCCATTTCAAAAGAATAATAAAAAAACCTCTTGACATTTGTTTTTATAATGATTACCTTATAAGAAACGAAGAAGAAGGAGGTTTTAGAGTTATGTTACCAGTA
>CAYXQW010000617.1:0-1535 GCA_964466695.1 uncultured Bdellovibrionales bacterium | reverse complement strand
CTTGCGGGTGACCGCTTACTTGACAAGGTGGCCCCACTTCTCGCGCTCGGGCCTGAGGAGAACTGGCTGGCCAACCCAACGGTGGCGAATGATCTCGACTTCTTGCTCATGCAGCACCTGTAGGTAGGCGATGTGACGCTGGTGCTGTGGCCGAAGCTCACGTCCAGGTCGCCGTCAACGTCCAGGTCAAAGCCTACGTCAATGTTCGACTCGTTGCATTTTTGCCCATAAACATGACATGGCATGCCCCCATGAAATCACGCCAACGAGGTCCTCGCCGCGCCGCGCCGCGCGCGCCCGAGGTCGAAGCCGAGCACGTCGATCTCGGCGCCGTCCGTCGCGGCATCGACGCGATCGATAGCCGCATCGTCGGGCTCTTGAACGAGCGCGCGAAGCTCGCCGAGCGCGCCGGCGCCGCCAAGCTCCGCGACGGTCGGCCCACCTACGCCCCCGATCGTGAGCGCGAGGTGCTCGATCGGTTGGCGCGGATCAATGAGGGGCCGCTGCCCGACGAGTCCTTGCGGGTGATCTATCACGAGATCTTGAGCGCCTCGCGCGCGCTCGAGAGCCCGCTCATCGTGGCCTACCTCGGCCCCGAGGCGACCTTCACGCACGAGGCGGCCAAGCGCCACTTCGGCCTCTCGGCGCACCTTGCGGCGCGGCGCACCATCGCCGAGGTCTTCGCGGACGTCGAGCGCGGTCGCGCCGCCTATGGCGTCGTCCCGATCGAGAACTCGCAGGAGGGCGTGGTCAACCACACGCTCGATCTCTTCGTAAACAGCGACCTCTCGATCGGCGCCGAGATCCTGCTCGGCGTGCACCAGCACCTGCTGTCGCGCACCGGCGACCTCTCGGCCGTGACCCGGGTGTATTCGCACGCCCACGCCATCGCCCAGTGCCGCCAGTGGCTCGAGAACAACCTCGCGGGGGTGCCGCTCATCGACGTCGACAGCACCGCGCGCGCCGCCGAGCTCGCGGCCGAGGATCCGAGCGCGGCCGCCATCGCGAGCGAGATGGCCGCCACCCTCTATCGCCTGCAGCCGGCCGCGCGTCGCATCGAGGACATGCGCGGCAACGCCACGCGCTTTCTAGTGATAGGTCACGACGAGCCGAAGCCCACCGGCGCCGATCGCACCTCGCTCGTGTTCGCCTTGCACGATACGCCCGGCATCTTGCACCGCGCGCTCGCGGTCTTCGCTAAAGACCGCGTCAACTTGACGCGCATCGAGTCGCGGCCCTCGCGCCGCAGGGCCTGGGACTACATCTTCTTCGTCGATCTCGAGGGCCATCAAAAGGACCCCGAGGTGGCGAGGGTGATCACCGCGCTTCGCAAGTCGTGCGCGTTCCTCAAGGTGCTCGGCTCTTATCCGCGCGGTCGCGCGGGGCAAAAGCGCCAGCGCAAAGTCGCAAGGAGAGCGTGATGTCGCTCCTGGTCAATGACGCCTATCTCACGTTGCAGGCTTACAAGCCGGGCAAGCCCGTCTCCGAGACCGAGCGCGAGCTCGGCCTTACGGACGTGGTCAAGCTCGCCTCCA
>CAYXQW010000616.1:0-1536 GCA_964466695.1 uncultured Bdellovibrionales bacterium | reverse complement strand
AAGCCCAGGACATAAGGCCAGCGGATAAAGGCGCAATCATTGAGTTGTTTAAGTATTTTTCAAAGATTATATCTAAGGGTTCAATCTATCCTGAGCCGCTGGATATAATATTTAGAGCCATGTATCAACGGCGGGTATTTCAGCCAGTAGGAATTAAGAAGATTACGGAAGATATTGAAGAGCTGCAAAGCGAAATTTATGCGGATCTGATCGAAGCTGAACGGACATGGACATGGATAGAAAATGATTGGATTGATAAGGAAACAGGGGAATGCCTGACGGGTTACGAGCCTTCGGAAGTGTTAATAAACCTGTTAACAAAAAGTAACGAACAAAGTAACAAGTAAAGTATATATTAAATATTTTTACATTATGGAAAGAGTGATTCATATGCACTGCAAACATTGTGGTAAAACTACATCAGGTAAAACCGCAAAAACAATGTATTGTAGTCAGGCGTGTAAAATGGCTGTTTACAGGCTTAAAAAGAGCGGATTTAAAAAATACGGGGTTCTTTCCTATCCTGTAGAACAACATGAGCAAGTTATGAAGGAACTACAGCAGGATAATAAGTACGAATACACCACTTTTAAGCGTGAAAATACCCATAATAAGGGTAAAGAAGGCTTTAGTGAGATAATCATATATAAACGATCTTTGAAGTGATTGTAGTAGCTCTGCGGGAGCGCAACTACTATCAATGGCGATGGGCGATTGTTAAACGCACCTCGTAGGGGGGTGTCTCTTAATGGGACGCCCCCTCTCTTTTGAGAGTGCGGAAATATGAGCCTTGAGCCAATTGAGAAAAACTCTCGCCGGTAGGCGTTTTAAAAATAAAACCCGGATTGGTTGGCTACCATATCCGGGTAAATTTTGTCTTTGTGTGAATCGTAACAATCGTAACGACTGTGAATCGTAACAATAGTAACACACTTGAGAATCGTAACGTATGGCAAATGTAACGCAAAAAAATAGAATCGTAACAGGTTTTCCCCTTGATAAGTTAGCAGATGTTCCCTTATCCGTAATTGGCGCGGGTTCCAATGAAATAGAACACAATATTATTAAATTACGCAAACGTGCTAAGGCTAAGTATGTTACAAATTCTGTTACTTTTCGACTTACAAAATTAGACTCATCGTTACATAAAAGTTACTTAAATACTTTCTTTTGTGCATCAACATTAAGACAATCAGGTGATAAGATTACTGGAAAGTACTGTAACAACCGTTGGTGCCTTGTCTGTAACAGAATACGAACGGCAAAATTAATACAAGGGTATAACACAGTACTGGAAGACTTACCAGATAAGTACTTTGTAACGTTGACTATACCAAACGTAACAGGTAACGACTTAAGTGTTACTATCCGCAAAATGATAAGTGACTTAAGTGTTACCGTTGGAAATTTACAGCGTAAAAAATTTAATATCAAATTGTTGCGTAAATTGGAATGTACTTACAATCCGTTACGTAACGATTATCACCCGCACTTTCACTTAATCGTATCAGGTGAGAAAGTGTCACGTGTTATTGT
>CAYXQW010000615.1:0-1537 GCA_964466695.1 uncultured Bdellovibrionales bacterium | reverse complement strand
GCTCGACGCCAGGCTAAAGGGAGTGGACGTCCCCGCGCCTCTCGACAGAGACCCGCAGCTAAGGTTGAACCTCTCCTACCGCTTCGGTCTGCCCCTGCACATGGACGACCAGGCCGTGCACGCTACCCTGACCTTCTCCGGCACCCCTTACGCTTGCTCCATACCCTGGGCCGCGATCTACCTCTTCGTCTCGCACATGAGCGGCAAGCCGATCTTGTTTCCGAGCGATGTCCCCAAAGAGCTCGCCCATGGCCTGCTCGAGACCAAGGTCCCCGGCGGGGAGAGCACTTTGCGGCCGAAGCTCCGCCTCGTCACCCAGCCCAGAAAGACCCGCGCCAAGACCACGAAGGAAGATCCCGACCCACCCTCTCCCCCACGCAAGGGACACCTGCGCGTGGTGAAATAGAGCTCGATGAGCACACGGACAACCGACCCCTGGTGGGAGCTTTTGCTCACCGTCCCGACCTCCCTCGCCGATGACGTCGGCGCGATGTTCATCACCGAAGGAGCGCTCGGCGCCGAGCAGATCTCGGGCGCGCTGCCCGCGCCTTCCTTCGATCAGGGCGGCGCGACGCGCGAGCCCATCTTTGGCGACGAGACCACCTTACGCGTCTCGTTCCTCGGCGCCTTGAGCCACGAGGAGATCGCAAGCCGCGCGGCGCAAGCCCTCGAGGCGCTCGGGCTCGCCGCCCTGCCCACGAAGATCACAAAGCGCGAGGACGTCGACTGGAGCGAGCGCTGGAAAGAGTTCTTCCACCCTTTGGCGGCCGGCCCGCGCTTGTGGGTGGTGCCCGCCTGGCGGCAAGACTTCGAGGTGCCCGCGCTCAGCGTCGCCGTCGTGATCGACCCGGGCCTCGCCTTCGGCACCGGCCAGCACGCGACCACGGCGCTCTGCCTTGAGCTTTTCGACCTCGGGCTCTTGGAGGGGCAACCCAAGCCGCGCGTGCTCGACGTGGGCTGCGGCTCGGGGATCCTCGCCATCGCGGCGGCCAAGCTCGGCTGCACGCACGTCGTGGCCATCGACAACGACCCCACGGCTGTCAGCGCCGCCATCGAGAACATCGAGCGTAACCGCGTCGAAGACCGCATCAGCACGAGCGCCACGCCGCTCGGCGAGGTGCGTGGCGCCTACGACTTCGTGCTCGCAAACCTCGTGACCCCGGTTTTGGTAGAGCTCGCCTGCGAGCTTGTAGCGCGCGTGGCCGAAGGCGGCTCGCTTTTGGTCTCGGGGATCTTGGAAGCACAAGAGGAAGAGGTCACGCAGGCTCTCGCGAGCGCCTGCGCGAAGGCCGAAAGGAGCGCCCCGGTGCTCGTCGATCGCCGCGCCCGCGACGGCTGGGTAGCCTTGCGGCTAAGCCTCGGCGGGCTCGGGCTCGATGGCGCGTAGCGTGCGCCACCGTCCCCGGGGGCGGCCGTCCCAGTGAGCCTCGCCGTGAGCTTGCACCAAGAGGGGCGCACGGCGATGCTAGCCTGGTGAGCGAGATCTCTGGCGCAGCGCTGGTGGTTTGTTATGGAAGCTGGAGATTGGCTAGTCTTT
>CAYXQW010000614.1:0-1541 GCA_964466695.1 uncultured Bdellovibrionales bacterium | reverse complement strand
TTTTCAAGTAAATTTGATTCCATATTCCCCCTTTCATAAGTATATTATATCACAAAAACTATAAAAAAGTAAATAGAGGGATAATTTCTTATCCCCCTATATTTCAATCACATCAAACCATGGTTGGTTATCACCAGCACAGCTAAAAACGGTCCAAATACAATTTTCATACTTATTTTTATAATAGATATGAAAATGAGCCAAATACCATTTTTTGGGAGAATATTTATTCAACACATAACTCAAAGCATCTCTTGATGGATCGTGTTCCTTTTTCAAATTCAAAGGAATTTCAAATTCATTTGGTGCTGTGTGACTGATAACAATATCTATATTTGTATCAGGTAGTCTCCACACATCCTCTTGTGAAATTGTTTCTTCAAGGAAATAACTTTTACCAAGAATACGCCAACTTCTATCAATGGAAAACGCACCGCCCATAAACAAAATATTCTTATTATTCACTTCCAAAACACTACCTCTTTTCATATAGAAAACATTTGGTAGTATTTCATTGTTTTTCAGTAAAAGTAAAGATTCATGATCTTCATGATTTCCATCACAAAAATAAAAAGGAATATCATGATTTTTTACACTCAATTGAAAAATCTTCTTTTTTCCATAGACATTTGTATGCCACCGGCCAAAATCCTTAGGCCAATAACCAAAATCTCCACACTGGATAATCATATCAATCTGGTTTTTATGTTGATTGATTACCTTGTTCATTTGGCCAAACTCACCATGGATGTCGCCAAAAATAAGAGCTCTCATTTTATTTTATCAACTTTCTTACCAAGAGGAATGGTAGCTCAAAACATAATTCTTATAATCGAATTTCTTGAGCTTCTTTAAGGTCTTGATTGTAGATTTTATATCACTGAAATACCATTCATCATAGTCATATGATCCAAAAAAGAATCCAGATTGTGTTGGAAGAATTTTATGAGCCTTTTTCTGGTTTTTCATAACATCTTCACAAAGAGAAAGAAGTTCCTTTACTTTATCCTCTGTAACCTCATAATTTCCACAATCATCCACACCGTTCTGCACATTCTTTACAAACCATGCATGGATTGCATTTGCTTTTCTCCAGTAACCAGCTTCCTCATGGTAATCCTGCCAAGAATAATTTGAATCACCACGATCAATAAGATACTGTTTGGTCTTTTCAAACATCTCCGGATTTTCTTCCTTCAAATCTTCCGGCCAACACTTGTAAAGATCAAAATCCTCCAATCGTTTTGTTTTGAACAAATACATGTCTAATCCCATTGCACAAATTTCCTTTCTTATTTTTTTATGGATATATTATACTATATTTTTGAGAAAATGTCAAGAATTATTTTGAACATTCAACCAGTTGTTTTTGTTGAAGTATTCATTGATAGCATATTTCATACTGATTGGCCTAAAGTTCCAAACGTCAACCCCGACATTCATCACCTTGATACCTTCGACAATTGCAAATTTGTAATGATCATGGTGGTGTGCTGTAAAATAAACATCAAATCCCTTTGGAAGGTTTTTTGGAAAATGAG
>CAYXQW010000613.1:434-1553 GCA_964466695.1 uncultured Bdellovibrionales bacterium | reverse complement strand
AGATATTTAAATAAAATTGCTGATCTTGAAAATATTGATACCTCCATTTCCAGTATTAAAAAAGAGAAAAGAGAAATCGATATACAAATTAAAGAAATAAAAAAAGAGTTATTAGATAAAAAAGAAAAATTAAAAACATATGAATGGATAACAAATACCGAACCGTTAATAACTCATGCAGAACATCTTGAGGATAATATAAAAAGAAAACAATCAAGAATATCATCAGTAAAAAATAAACTTGAACAGATAACAGAACTTAAAAAGCAATTATCAGAATTAGATATTCCTATTAATATAAAAGAACAATTAAATGAAATAGAAAAAAGAAATAATATTCTTACTAAAAAGGAATCAAGTAATAGCAAAATTACAAACATCCTTGATCAATTAAAAAACAAATATTCTATACTTAGAAAATTAGATGATGAAGTAACTCATATGAAAAAGAAATTTAAAAAGTTAATGCCTCCAACATGTCCTCTTTGTGGTAAGGAAAATTAAATGGAACCTATTTTATTTGATAACCCTGATTTTATATATGCAGCGGATATACATATTAGAAGTAATATACCTAAATGTAGGATTGATGATTTTTTAGAAGCTCAGGAATATAAATTATATTTTTTATTTAAACAAAGTGAAAAATATAATTGTCCAATAATTATTGGAGGGGATTTAGGTCATAAACCAGAATGGAAAAATTGGTTATTATCTGTATTCATTCAACTCTGTAAAAAACATGATCAACCAATTTATGTTATTCCTGGTCAACATGATCTTCCCTTCCATAATATTCAACAATGGAAACAATCTGCTCTTGGTGTTCTTCATTTTACTAAAAAAATAATTGTACTAATTCATAAACCAGCAATCATAAACAATATTCAAATTATTCCTTGTTGTTATGGACAAAAAATACCTCCTTCTATTTCTACTAATTTTGGAATTGGAATTAAAAGGCATATTTTAGTTACTCATAGGATGGTTATTAATAAACCTTTATGGCCGGGACAATTAGCACAAACAGGAATTGACTTATTACATAAATATACTTCCTATGATGCTATACTGAGTGGAGATAATCATCAATCATTTATATTTAGAGATGATGATAGA
>CAYXQW010000613.1:0-424 GCA_964466695.1 uncultured Bdellovibrionales bacterium | reverse complement strand
TAAATCATAAACCTAAAATCTATTTATATTATTCAAAACAAAATACTGTCAGTCCTGTTTATCTTCCAATTGAAAATAATGTTATTAATACAAAGCATATTGTAGAGAATAATGATAGAGAAAAAAGAATACAATCCTACATTAATTATATTGATAATTTAAAAAATAAAAAGAAGTATTCTGTTGTACTTTCTTTCAAAAGGAATATTGAAAATTATTTAAATAAAAGTAAACATCATAAAGCAGTAAAAAAACTTGTAAGAAAACATACTCAATAAAAGGATATAGATTATGGAATATAAAAAAATAATGAAAGAATTGGATAGTATGCCCAAAACATTTATTTTAGGAATTTTGCATCATATTATTATTCTTTGCATAAATAAAAATGTATTTAAAGATTTTGATTCATTACAAAAATATA
>CAYXQW010000612.1:0-1555 GCA_964466695.1 uncultured Bdellovibrionales bacterium | reverse complement strand
GTGTCGATGACCTCGCCGTTGTGGCTCTGCGCCACGCGCCCACTCTTTATGAGGTAGAGCTCGTCGCCGCTGTCTCCCTCACGGCAGATGATGGTGCCGGCCTCGACCTTGCTGTCTACGAGCAGGGCGGCGAGCTCGGCGAGGTCCTCGGCCGAGGACTGATTGAACAAGCTCACCGCTTGCAGCTCCAAGATGTCGTGGATCAGGTCTTCGCTCATGTCGAGCTCCCAGGTGTCATGGGTTGAGGGGGGCAAGGGGGCGCCGAGCTCTTGCAGCACGCGCCGCGCGAGCGCCGCGAGGAACAGGTCGCCGCGCTCGGCGGCGAAGGAGAGCGCGTCTATTACATCGCAGGGCCTCTTGCGCGCGGGGGTGTCCACCGCCGTGGCGATGGCCTGGCGCAGCTCGGGGGCGATGATGGTGTCTAAGAGCTCGAGGGCGATCTGCCGGCGCCGCCGATCGTTGCTACCTACGGCGAGCAGCGCGCCGCGCAGGGTGTCTTCCGGGTAGCGCAGCGCGAGCAGCCGAAACAGGCATTCGAGGCTGGTCTGGGCGCGCTGCTTGAGCAAGCGTTCGAGCAGGCGGGCGGCGCGTGAGGTGCCGAGCGGCACGTGGCTCGCGCGGCGCAGGCGCGCGTAGTAGTCGATCTCGACGAGGTCACGCGCCGCGGTGGAGGTCACGGGCACCACGAGGCCAGCGCGCCGGCGCTTCATGGTCGAGAGCGCGATGGCGCCGGCGAGGCGCAGCTCGGGGTGGTTGGCCCAGAGCGTCTCCATGAGCGCGCCCACGGCGGCGGCGCTGCCGAGCCGGCCGAGCACCCAGGTGAGCGCGGTGGCGATCCTGGTGTTGCCGATGTTTTTGGCGAGCTCTTGCGCTACGCGCTCGGCCGCGAGGGGGCCGACCCCCGCGAGCGCGCGCATGGCGGCGCTGCGCAAGCGAGGCCTCGCGAGCGCGTCGATCGCCACCTCGATCGCCTCGGGCGTCGCGTGTCTGGGAAGGGCTTCGAGGGCCTTGGCCGCGACGGCGACGTCGGAGTCGCGGGCGAGCCGTACGAGGATATCCGCGACGGGTGCGGGTCCGCCGGCCGGGGTCACCGAGAGGCCGAGGGCGAGCGCCTCGCGCGTCGAGGGGTCCTGATCGAGGGCCATGACCACGGCGAGCTTCAAGGCGCCCGCCTCGTTCGCGCCGAGCAGCGCGGCGGCGGTGGCGCGGACCGAGGGCAGGCGGGTCTCGTCGTTGAGCAAAAGGCGCGCCGTGCGATAGGCGAGCTGCAGGTCGAGCTCGGCGATGGCGACGAGCGCGCGCACGGCGACCTCGGGTCGCGTGTCGCCGACGAACGGGGTGAGGCCCTTCGCGTCGTGCAGCTTGGCCAGGTGCTCGACCACCACGAGGGCTCCGCCGCGCCCGTCGCCCACGCTCGCGATGCGTTGGAGGATGCGCGCGTCGGCGTGACGGCCGGCCTCGGCCAGGATGTCGAGGATCACCGCGGCGCGCTGCACGCTCGCGTGCGCGAGCTCGGCCTCGAGGAGCCTTATAGTGTCGCCGTCTTGCGCGCGGA
>CAYXQW010000611.1:0-1557 GCA_964466695.1 uncultured Bdellovibrionales bacterium | reverse complement strand
AGGTGGTGGAGTCCGAGATCTGGCAGAAGTAGGCCCACGGCTTCACCGGCTGCTCGAGGTCGTACTTGATCGACGGCACCACGCAGATCGGGAAGTCTCCGGCGATGCCGCCGCCTATTTGGAAGAACCCGACCCCCTCGCCCTCGGCGAGCTTTTGGTAATCGTCGTAGAAGGCGGCCATGTACTCGATGCCCGACTTGACGATCGACGCGCTGCACTCGCCGTGCTTGACGTGGGAGGCGAAGATGTTGCCGAAGGTCGAGTCCTCGTGCCCCGGCACGACGATGGGGAGCTTGGCCCGCGCCGCCGCGAGCAGCCAGCAGTGCTCGGGGTCACCCTCGTAGATGCTCGGGCTGATCGCGGTTATGAGCTCGTAGAAGTACTCGTGCCAGAAGCGGCGCTCGCCGCGCGCGGTCGCGCTCTTCCACGTGGGCACGATGGTCTTCTCCACCGCGCGGAAGGCCTCGTCTTCGGGGATGCTCGTGTCGGTGACGCGGCGCATGCGGGCGTCCAAGATCTTGGTGTCGTCGGCCTTGGTGAAGTAGCGGTAGTCGGGGAAGTCCTTGTAGCTGTGGTGCGCTACCAGGCGAAACAGCGACTCCTCGAGGTTGGCCCCGGTCACCGAGAGCCCGTGCACGAGCCCCGCGCGGATGGCCGGCGCGAGCGTGATGCCGAGCTGCGCCGAGGACATGGCGCCCGCGATGGCCCAGAACATCTTGCCGCCGCGATCGATGTGCTCGAGATACGCAAGCAGCGCCTCGCGCGTCGCCCGGGCGTTGAAGTTGCGGTAGTTTGCGAGCACGAAGCTCAACACAGGGAGATCGGGGTTGCTCATGGCCGCGCTTCATAACTGCCAGGGTGCGCTCTGTTCAAGCCTGCGGGCGCATCCGCGCACGGCGATCGCATTCTCGAATCGCTCGCAGGCAAAAACCTTAAGAGTTCTTAAGGCGCCAGCCTTTCGTCGCTTGCGCTCCTCACTATCAGGGCCTCGGCCAGCGCGCTCCAGAAGAGTCGCTAACGCATCCATGAGTTTCTCGTAGCTGTCGCGCGACGCCTCCGCCCTGAAGTTGCGGTGCCGCGCGAAAGGTTGGCGTTAAGACCGAGGTGCGATAAGCGCAAGCTGCGAAAGGCGAAGCGCCTCCGCCTTCGAGTTTGCGCCGTACAGCATTGGCGTTGTCGTGGAGGATCCGCGCTCGTGTGATACCCTGGCTCCAAAGGCCAGGCACGAGCGTCGTGCTGCAAAACAACGGCGGCGACGCGGTCACCGTGGCGAGCAACGGCGCCTTTACGTTCCCGACCCCGCTCGCCGATGGCTCGCCCTACACGGTGACCGTGAGCACCGAGCCCGCGACCCAGACCTGCACGGCGAGCAACGCCGCGGGCACCATCGCCGGCGCTCCTGTCACCGATGTGTCGGTGGTGTGCGCGACCAACACCTACTCGGTAGGCGGCACCCTGAGCGGCGTCACCGGAGATGGCCTCGTGCTGCAAGTTAACGGTATTTTCGACCTCGCGGTGTCGGCTCTCGATACCTCGTTCACGTTCGCCTCTCCCGTC
>CAYXQW010000610.1:0-1558 GCA_964466695.1 uncultured Bdellovibrionales bacterium | reverse complement strand
GGCACGCTCGGGCTCTCGCCGTGCACTAAGACCTTGAGGCGTATGCGGTGGTGGTGGCGCATCGAGTAGAGGCTGTAGACGACCTCGAAGCGGGGCTCGCGCCTTTGAAACCAGTCGATGGCGGTGCAGTCGATGGGCAGGTCGAAGGCGAGCTCCTGGTCGTCGCGTAAGAGGTACGCGGCCTCGAGGAGGCGCGCGGGGTCGAGCACAAAGGTGAACTCTCCGCGCTCGCTTACGGACGCGAGGACAGAGGCGCCGAGCTTCTGCCGCAGGCGCTCTGCGATCGCGTCCGTCATGTCATCACCCGGCCACGCTCGCCCGCTATCTTCTTTTGCAAGAGCACGAGGCCGTCGAGCACCTGCTCGGGGCGCGGCGGGCAGCCCGGGATGTAGATATCGACCGGGATTATCTCGTCGGCGCCTTGCACCGTGCTGTAGTTGTCGTAGAAGCCGCCGGTCGAGGCGCAGACGCCGAAGGCGATGACCCACTTCGGCTCGAGCATCTGCTCGTAGACGCGCCGCAAGATGGGGGCCTGCTTGTGCGTGATGGTGCCGACGATCCAGAGGAGATCGGCCTGTCGCGGCGAGAAGCGCGGGAACTCGGCGCCGAAGCGGCCGATGTCGTACCTCGGGCTCCAGACCGCCATGAACTCCATGGCGCAGCACGCGGTGACGAAGGGGTAGGCGAACAGGGAGTACTTGCGCCCCCAGTTCACCGCGCCCTGACCGAAGCGCTCGATGGTGTCGCGCAGCCACGCCTCGAGGGCGTCGCGCCGCGTGACCACAGCCTGGCCGCCGAGGAGGTCTTCGCTCATGCGCTGGTGCTCCAGTCGAGCGCGCCTTTGCGCCAGGCGTAGATCAAGGCGACGACGATGACGCCGGCGAAGCTCGCCATCGCGGATGCGAGCCCGAGGATCTCGACGCCGCCCGTATTGATGATCGCGTCGTGGAAGGTCACGGCCCAGGGGTAGATGAACACGGCCTCGACATCGAAGATGAGGAACAAGATGCCGACGAGGTAGAACTTGACGTTGAAGCGCTCGCGCGCGTCGCCGCTCGCGGGGTTACCGCACTCGAAGGCCTCGAGCTTGATGGCCGAAGGCCGCCGCGGGCCGAGCACGAAACCCAAAAAGCCGACGAGCCCGGCGAGCCCGGCCGCGGCGACGATGGTGATGAGCAACGGCAGGTAGGCGTCGAGCATGGTGAGTACCTAGCACACTCGGCATCGAGGGAGAAAACGTCAAGCCGCGGCTTCGCTCTTGGCCTTGGAGAGGTCCACCGCGACCACCTTGCTCATACCCGGCTCTTCCATGGTGATGCCGTAGAGGCGGTTGGCCTCGGTCATGGTGAGCTTGTTGTGGGTGATGACGATGAACTGCGAGAGCTTCGAGATCTCCGCGAGCATATCCGTGAAGCGGCCCACGTTGGCCTCGTCGAGCGGCGCGTCGACCTCGTCGAGCACGCAGAAGGGGCTCGGCTTGATGAGGAAGATGGCGAACACCAGGGCCGTCGCCGTGAGCGCCTTCTCGCCGCCCGAGAGCAGAGTCACGTTCTGTAGC
>CAYXQW010000609.1:0-1561 GCA_964466695.1 uncultured Bdellovibrionales bacterium | reverse complement strand
AGGCAACTTCCGTCGAAGCGCCTATGTGTCGCCCACGCTACCCATCACAACGAATCCCGAGACAGCCTGTTGTCCCTATGACCCCCTCACCTCCAACACATAAGGCCAAGAAGAGGGCGCGGCGAGGTCCGGCGCTCATGGTCGACGTCGCGAAGCTCGCGGGCGTTTCGTATCAAACCGTCTCTCGCGTACTTCATCAGAGCCCGCACGTGAGCTCTGAAACTCGCACGCGTGTAGAGACCGCCATCCGCGCGCTCGACTATCGACCGAGCTCGGTCGCGCAAGCCCTCGTGACCGGGCGGTCGAAGATCCTCGGCGTCGTCAGCTTCGACACGACGTTGTTCGGCCCGGCCTCGACGCTCTTGGGCGTAGAAGAAGCGGCGCACGACTCAGGGTACGTCGTCGTCGTCACGAGCCTCAAGACCATCGACTCGGCCTCGGTCATGGGCGCCGTAGAGCGCCTTCGGGACCAAGGCGTCGACGGCATCGTGGTCATCGCGCCCAAGAAGTCGGCCATCGACGCTTTGCGGCGGTTGCCCTCGGCGCTGCACGTCGTGGCGGTCGAGGCGGGCCCCGGCGACGCGGTGCCTGTCGTGGCGGTCGACCAACAAAGCGGGGCGGCGGCCGCGACCCGGCACCTGCTCGAGCTCGGCCACAAAACCGTATGGCACATCGCGGGTCCGAGAGACTGGATCGAGGCCGGGCAGCGCATCAAAGGATGGCGCGAGGCGCTGAGAGTCGCGGGCGCAAAGGCTCCTCCCCTGCTCTACGGTGATTGGGGCGCTCGCTCCGGCTACGAGCTCGGACAACGAATCTTACGAGAGCCCGAGGTGACCGCCGTCTTCGTGAGCAACGATCAGATGGCGCTCGGTTTGCTGCGTCGACTGCATGAAGCCGGCCGACAAGTCCCGAGGGAGATCAGCGTCGTTGGCTTCGACGACATCCCGGAGTCCGCGTACTTCACGCCCCCTCTGACCACCGTGCGGCAGAACTTCGCCGAGGTGGGGCGGCTGTGCTTGCGCCTGCTCGTCGATCAAATCGAAAACGGCGTATCGGCTCGTAGCGAGAGCATCGTCCCCGCCGAGCTCATCGTGCGGCAGAGCACTGCCGCCGCGCACAGGGAAAATTAGCGAGGTCATGATCACCTATGTCTCCGCGGCTCCGGCCATGGCCTCGGCCCGGCTCGCGCGCGCGTGCTGCATCCACGCACGCCGCCGCCAGCGGCGGTACATGATGAGGGCCCGCAGCCACTCGTCGATGACCATCGCGATCCACACGCCGACGAGCCCGAGGCCGAGCTTTAGGCCGAGCACGTAAGAGAGCGACACCCAGACCCCCCACATCGAGACCACGCCCACGTAGAAGGGGAAGCGCGAGTCGCCGGTGGCCCTAAGCGCGTTGATGACCACGAGGTTGAAGACCCGCCCGGGCTCGAGGATGAGCCCCATGCGCAGCAAGAGCGCGCCGGTCGCGATGATCACGGGGTTTTCGGAGAAGAGGCCGAGCAGGCCGGGCGCCATGAGCGCGATGAGCGCGATGGCGCTCGTGACGATCACGAGGC
>CAYXQW010000608.1:0-1568 GCA_964466695.1 uncultured Bdellovibrionales bacterium | reverse complement strand
GTTCGCGAGCTGCTCGGGCGCCATGAAGCCAGGGGTACCGACGACCTCGGTCTTGGTCTCGAAATTGCCGATAGCGCTGTTGCCGCGCACGGCTTTGACCACGCCGAAGTCGGTGAGCACCGTACGACCGCGAGTGGTGACGAACACGTTCTCCGGCTTGAGATCGCGATGGATCATGCCGGCCTCGTGCATCACCGCTAGCGCCGAGCAGAGCTCGTAGCCGACGGCGGCCGCGGCCGGCTCGGGCAGCGGGCCACGCCTGTGGAAGAGGTTGTAGAGGTCGTCGCCGTCGAGCTTCTCCATGACGTAGTAGAGCTGCTCGCTGTCTGGGCCGGAGTAGTCGTAGATCTCGACGATGTTCTGGTGGCCAAGCGAGACGATGGCGCGAACCTCGCGATGAAAGCGCTCACGCGTCTTTTTGTCCTTGGCGCGCGCGACGAGCTTGAGCGCCACCTCGCGCTCCATCTTGGTGTCCAAGGCCGCGTATACGCTGCCGCTCGCTCCTCGTCCGAGCACCCCACGCAGCACGTAGCGATCGATGCGAGTTCCTAAGGCGAGCACACCATTCATCATAGCAAAGGAGCCGCGAGGATGCTCTCACATCAACGATCGAGCCCGAGTCGCGCCGCCAACGCCTCGGCCCCGGCGACGATCACGGGCTCCGTCTGCAAGATCCATAAAGGCACGTCGCGCGGCCATAGCCACGTGAGCTTGATCGCGTCCTTCGCCGAGACGAGCACGGCCTCGGCGCGCTCGCGTTCAAACGCGGCGATGAGCGCGGCCACGTCGCGCCGCGAGAAGCGGTGATGGTCGCGATAGGCGCGCGCGACGAGCACCTCGGCGCCCATGCGCCTGGCGCGCGCGAACATGTCTTGTGGGCGGGCGATGCCGGCGGCGGCGATCACGCGCGCACCTGCAAGCTTTCGCGGGGCCGAGCTCTCCTTGTCGATGACGCGAAAGGACGCCTCGCTCGTGATGACGCTGGCCGCGGGCGCCACGCGCTCGATTAGCGGGTGTGTAACCGCGAGCGCGCGATCACGATAATGCATCCAGACGATGTGCGCGCGCCGCAAGCTCGTGACAGGCTCACGCAGAGCGCCGAAGGGCAAGAGATATCCCGTGCCGAGAGGGGCCTCGCCGCGTAGCACCACGATGTCCACGTCGCGGCCGAGCGCGCGATGTTGAAAACCGTCGTCGAGCACCAGGGTGTCTACCCCGAGCGCCAACAAAGCAGAGGCCCCGAGTCGACGCGCGGGACACGCCGCCACGGCCACGTCGAGCCCCGACGCGACCAACATCGCGGGCTCGTCGCCGATGGCGTGGGGGTCCGCTGGCTGGCCGCGAGCCCTGACGACGAGCTTTGCGTGGGTGCGTCCGTAGCCGCGGCTCAAGAGCCCCGGTGTACGCCCGCGCTCGCACAAGAGGCGCAGCACCACCGCGGTGACCGGCGTCTTGCCGCTGCCGCCGGCCTCGAGACCGCCGACCGAAATGCAACGCACGCCCGCCGGTGCGGCCGCCCACGATCCCCGGTCGTAGAGCCAGCGCCGCAGCAGCACCCCGGCTCCATA
>CAYXQW010000607.1:0-1583 GCA_964466695.1 uncultured Bdellovibrionales bacterium | reverse complement strand
ATGGTCAAATATTCGTTTAAAAGGTCCAGAGAAGAGATATGGGATGACCCATCAAAAGACAAATCCAAATCGTTTAAAGAAAAGGCTTTTGTTCAGATATTAAGGAAAAAGCATAAGGATATGGCTAAGGATTTAGTACACGATTTCATATCTCCAGCACCGGTGGGCACTCCATGAGCACAGAACCCAAGCTCTCTATGCTGAATTTCGCCGAGCACCCCGAGGGTGGTTGGGTGGTGGGGGTAGTAGCCAAGCGCACCTATCGCGTCGAGGGTGGCCGCTGCGTCGTGGACGACGAGCAGGTGCCGCTGGTCGAGGAGATGCTCCTCGGCGAAGACGAGATCACGCTCGAGCACGACCTGGACCCGGCCATGAACCGCCGGGAGGTGGATATCGTGGTCCAGGGCAACGCCTACACCAACCAGAGCGGGCGTCGCGCCTGCGATCTCACGGTGGGCGTCGGCGAGTTCTCGCGCACGCTGCGAGTCTTTGGTGACCGGCGTTGTGGGCTCGACTCTTCCGGCAAGATCCGCTTCGACGAGCCCTCGGTGTTCGAGTCGTTGCCGCTCTCCTGGAACCTCGCTTACGGCGGGGTGGACGAGGTAGCGCGGCAGAAGCTCGGCGATCCGGTCGAGGAGTTTTGTAAGGAGATACGCGAGCCCTACGATCCCGTGGGCGGCGCCTTCGCTTATCCGCGCAACCCCGTGGGCAAGGGCTACCTCATCGAGGCCACCGAGGAGGCCTTGGCCGCGTGTGCCTTACCGAACTTCGAGTTCATCGAAGATCTACTCACGCCCGAGCGGCTCGCCCTCGGTTCGTTCCTCGCCTGGCCGCGCGCGCCCGAGGTGGCCTCGCTCGGGTGGCTGTCTTACGCCTTCTTTCCGCGCTCGGCCATGGTGGGTCTGCCGCCGCTCGCCTACGACGAGGAGCTCTGCGCGCCCGGGGCTTTCCCCGAGGTCGTGCGTGGCTTTTTGAAGGAGGCCACAGTTGCCCAGGATGTGGGCCAGGAGGAGCGGCTCGACCTCGGCTTCGCCCAGCAGGCCGCCGTGGGGATGCGCACTCGCGAGGTGTTGCCTGGCCAGCAAGTGATGCTGCGCCACCTCCACCCGCGCATGAAGGAATGGGCCTTCACGCTTTCGACGGAACGTCCGCGCATGATGCTGCATATGCCCGACGCGGCGCC
The DNA here is from genome assembly GCA_964466695.1 of uncultured Bdellovibrionales bacterium. Classification (GTDB taxonomy): domain Bacteria; phylum Myxococcota; class XYA12-FULL-58-9; order XYA12-FULL-58-9; family JAFGEK01; genus CAYXQW01. The sequence continues at coordinate 400 of CAYXQW010000607.1, read as the reverse complement.
GGCCGAGCTTACGCCGGTCATCCGCACGGTGCTCTTTTTGCCCGAAGAGGAGCGCGTGTGCGTGACCTTCGTGGGTGAGCAGCGCGAGGAGTTGCCGATAGGCCCGGGCAAGGAGAGCAAGATCAGCTTCGCGGTGCGCTGGTAGGCTGTCAAACCAAAGTCAGGCCCACCGCCATCACGGCCATGCCGGCGATTATGCCCGAGATCTCCATGTGCCCGGTGTCGTACTCGCGCGCTGTCGGCAAGAGCTCGTCGAACGAGATGAAGACCATGATGCCGGCCACGGCGGCGAGCGTGCCGCCGATCACCACCGGGCTCAGCCAAAGCGAAAAGAGAGCGTAGAGCAAGATCGCTCCTATGGGCTCGGCGAGGCCCGTGGCGAGGGCGAAGAGGATCGCCT
>CAYXQW010000606.1:0-1587 GCA_964466695.1 uncultured Bdellovibrionales bacterium | reverse complement strand
CGCCGCGGTTGACTTCGGCCGCGCCGGGTCGTTATGGGTCGTCTTTCTTCAAATCCTTATAAGGGGGCTATCATGCGAATCGGTCTCATCCTCTCTTTGCTCGTGCTCCAGGCTTGCTCGAAGGGCTCCGAGTGCACCAAAAACAGCGACTGCGCGAGCGGCTACACCTGTCTCGAGGAGTCGTGCCGGCGCCTGTGCTTTTTGCAGCGCGACTGCCCGGGCGGCGAGGTCTGCTTCGAGGGCGTCTGCCGCATGTCGAAGCACGGCCCGGTGCCAAGCATAGAGTCCGTCACGGGCAACGCGGCGTCAGAGCCTGAGCGCATCGAGAACGGCCTCATCGTAACGGGGAGCAACCTCGACCGGGCGAGCTTCGAGCTTCGTCAAGGAGAGCTTGGGGCCCCGCTCGTCGTGCGCTCGCAGGAGGCCGACCGCGCCGAGGTGCTGCTCCCCGCGTCGGTGCGGCAGGGCCTGCACACCTTGGCCGCCACCAACCTCGCCGGCGAGACCGCGGCGGAGGTCACGCTCGAGCTGCCCGACCTCTCGGCCGAGATGCTCGTAGAGCGCATCAACTCCCAGGAGACGAGCAAGCTCGCGCTCGGGGTGATGCCGCCGGAGATCATCGAGCTACAAAGGCGCGTGGCGGCGCTCGAGGGCATGACCATCCGCGACTCGCTCACCCTCCAGGTCGGCCCGTCGCGTTCCTATCGCCACCCGAGCGAGGCCTGGGCCTTCCTCCGCGGCAAGACGATCGCCGACGGGGCGACGGTGACGATAAAGCTCGATGACGGCGAGTATGACTTCGAGGCCGGCAAGTCGTGGCTCATCGATCACCAAGGCGGCCAGCAGCTCCGCATCGAGGGCAACGCCGCCGACCCGCGCAAGGTCACCTTGCGCTTTACGGGCGCGGACGGGATCGTGGTCAAAAACGGCAAGGCGCTGAAGTATCTCAACGGCGTGACGATCGTGGCCAACAATGGGGTCGAAAAGGAGTACAGCGGGGTCTTGGTCTCGAACGGCAGCGTGCTCGGCGGAGGCGGCGCTATCGTGGCGCGGGGGTTCAGTGTTGGTTTCGTTATTCAAGGCTCATCTTTCATGTACGCCGAGGGCTCGGCGGAGCGGGGCCTGATGGCTACGGAGAACAAATATGGGTATTTTGTAGATGCCGGCAGCACGTTACTGGCCGCATATGCAGTTGCGAGCAACAACACGGAACAGGGCTTTCGTGTGACCTTGGATTCGACGCTCCGAGCGCGGTACGCACAGGCGATCGGCAGCCAGCACGGCTTCTATGCAGGATCGCGCGGGTATATGTATGTGCTTGACTCGAACGCAGCCGGCCCCGCGGGTGCTATTGGTTACCTTGCAAATCTCGGGTCCTTCATCTCGGCGGAAGGGACGCAGGGCACCTACGACCCCGCCGTCAACACGCTGGACAGTGGCGGTTCCTTTATCTACAAGCCGTAGTAGTCGCTCCCTGACGCATCCGGCCTCCGGCACCATGATGCCGGACACCGGTGAGGCCGAAACCGCAATTTCATATTGACAGAAAAGATACGTATTTATAGTCTATCTGTCATTATGAATATC
>CAYXQW010000605.1:0-1590 GCA_964466695.1 uncultured Bdellovibrionales bacterium | reverse complement strand
CGGGGCGTCGACGATCTGCTCAAGCGCATCCAGGAGGAGGCCGAGACCACCACATCGGAAACGAAGGGGCCCCCGGCCGACGCCGGTGTTCTGGCAGGCATGGTGGAGATGGTGGAGTTCGACCGGGCCGAGCAGGTGCCGCCTTACGTGCTCACGGTCAACGATCTCATGCTCGACAGCGTCCGCAACACGCTCAAACGGCTTGAGCGTTTTCGCGAGGGAAACGCCGCACGCTACCGAGGTTATATGGTCTCGGTGCTCAAGGGGATCAAGACCATCACGGAGCAGTGCGCTCTCAACGGTGTGCCGTCGAGTCTGGCCGTCGATGTCAAGGACTACTTCCAGGACGAGCGTCGCTACCGGGCCTGGGGCAAGCTGCTGCACCGCCTTGGACGCAGAGGCGAGCACAAGGAGCTGGCAGATGCCTTCCTGTTGTTCATGAGGGATGTTCGGGAAGGTCGGCCCTTGGCGGCGGCGCAGCAGGTTGCGGCGATGCAGAACGCCACGGTCGCCGTGGACGCGACGGCGCCCGAGGTCCCCGTCGCTCTGAACGAGGAGACGCTGCCGGTGCTGCAGAAGGCTGCCGCGCGCGAGGCCGCTCATCTGGTGTCGCTCGTGCGGACGGGCCGCCCGTCGGATCCGCAGTACGCCTGGCAGTTCGCGCTGGTGCAGCGACAGCAGCAGCTTCACTCCAGAGACGAAGCGAAGAGAATGCTCGTCGTCTTTATCAGTTGCGAGCGCCAGACGCTGCCGCGCCTCACCAAGACGCGCATGCTGCCTTGCCGCACGTGGCCGCACGTGCTGTACATGCTCGGCGTCAAGAGCGAGCAGGGGCTTCGCAAACGGGTCGAAGACCGCCTGCTCAGCATCCAGGAGATCATCGTTCTGCAGAAAGCCTTCCTGCAGACGTTCGCCAGGAAGAACTCGCTCGCATACGTCTACGGACAGGGCGAAGAGGCTGAACTGATGATGAACCTGCACGTTCCCCAGGTCCGGCGCGAGGCGCTGGCCCTGTTGCGTCGCTGTCACGAGACGCAACCCGACCTGTTCGACCGCGCCACGGAGGAACTCGACGAGCAGGAAACACCCGAACACCACGAGGTCGCGCGCCTCATGCGCCACTACGTCCACCAGCGGCACGACCCCCCGGACATTCGTCGCGAATAGAAGACGATGCGTGGGTTGAGGCCCGCCGCCAATGCCTGCACGATCAACCCGAACGGGGCCTGAACGATCATATGAGGCCGGGCCTTGACCGACGTGGGGACGGCTCGGCTATTCCTGGACGTAGAACAGCGATGTGAGCGGCTGGAGCGCCAAGCGGAACGTTGTCACGGTCTGTCCGCCTGTTTCCGAAACGGCGACCTCGGTCTGGCGCCTTTCTCCCGTGTGGGGGTCCCAGATGGCGAGGGCCTTTCCGCCTCTGACCACCACGTCCGTGTCGACAGCCGCATCCGTGGAATTCGCAAAGAAGTAGATGTCACGACCGCCCTTGACCTTGTGGATGTAGGTGAGCGCTCCGGCGTATTCCATGTGCATCTTCAGCGGCCACGCGGGCGCGGTCTTCATGACTGTCGGTCAGGCGCCTGG
>CAYXQW010000604.1:0-1597 GCA_964466695.1 uncultured Bdellovibrionales bacterium | reverse complement strand
GTTGCCGAGCAGGTTTACGAGCGCGCGCCGGATCTTGTCGGCGTCGACGCGGATAGGTACGACGTCAGCGGCGAGCGTGAGCTCCAGGGAGAGCCCTTTTTTCCGCGCCTGCGGCGTGACGTCAGAGACGCAGAGGCGCAAGAGGTCGTTCATGTCCGTGAGCTCGCGGAGCAGGGAGAGGTTTCCCGACTCGACCCGCGCGAGGTCGAGCACCTGCCCGATGAGCGCGAGCAGGCTCTCGCCTTTCTCGAGGATGGTGCCGACATACTCGCGCTGCTCGCCGCCGAGCTCTCCGGCCAGCCCCTCGAGCAACATCTCCGAGTAGCCGATGACGCTCGTGAGCGGGGTGCGCAGCTCGTGCGAGATCGTGGCGATGAAGGAGGTCTTGAGGCGGTCGAGCTCGCGTAGCCGCTCGTTGGCCGACTTGAGCGCCTGGTTGGTGCGCTCGAGATCGGCGAAGGCGGTCTTGATGCTGGCGAGGTGGATCCTGCTCGTCATGTGCATCTTGAAGCTGTTGTGGATGATGACGTCGAGGACTTGCGCGAAGCACGTGAGCACCTTTCGCACTACGTCCTCCGACGCCGCCGGGATGGCCAGCAGGTACTCGCGGAGCCGGTCGAGGTCGAGCCCTGCATCACGGTGCGCCGCGAGCGCTTGGGGAGGGGCCAACAGCTCGGGCGGACGATAGGGGCCGAAGATCACGCGGCCGAGCAGGGTGCCGTCGTAGGTTATGGGCAGCACCTGATAACAGAGCCCGCTGAAGCACGCGTGCGTGCTCGTCGACTCGTTCGCGCAAAGAGGCTCGTTGCGCAGGCGCGCGACCAGGTTCGTACACGCGACCCGGGTGGCGTGCACGCTGAACAGATACCCGCAGTGATAAGCGGCGGTGGCGCGGCTGTCGGCGAGCTTCTTCCCCTCGTTGTCGAAGATCTTCACGCCTATACCGAAGAGCTCGCTTACGGACTTGCACACCTCGCGAAAGGCCTCGACGTCGACCACCTCCGCCAGGGTGAGGTCTTCGTTGATGAGCGCGTCGTTCTTCTTCATGTCACGCTCTTTGCGCCCACGGCCGCGGCGCGCGTAAGCTCTACCCCACGAAACAAGGTCGCAGAGAGCTCCTCGACACGAAAGCCGTACTTCGATTGTATGCCGTGCCGCTCGTCGAGGGCCGCGAAGGTCGCGCGCAAGAGGCCATGCAAGGTCTCGGCTACACCTTCGCCGCGCACGGCCACGGCCTTGTACACGGGGTGCGCGCCGTGACTGGCGACGCGCACAAGCTCGCCGTCATCGCGGATGTCGTCGAGGTCGCGCTTGTTGAACTGGATCACCGTAGGGATGGTGTCGGCGTCGATGCCCGATTCGGCGAGGTAAGCCCGCATACCATGCCAGTATTCGTTGTTCGCCCGCGCTTGCGAGCGCTGGCTGTCGGCGATGAAGGCCACGGCGTCGGCGCCGGCGAGGACCACCCGGCGTGTGGCTGCGTGGATTACTTGGCCTGGCACCGTGTAGAGCTTGAGCTTTAGTCGCAGGCCGTTCTGGCCGTTCATGGACAAGGGCAAGAGGTCGAAGAACAAGGTGCGATCGTCGGCGGTGTCGA
>CAYXQW010000603.1:0-1600 GCA_964466695.1 uncultured Bdellovibrionales bacterium | reverse complement strand
ATGCCGATGCTGGATTATCTTTTACTGTAGATGATGGATATGAATGGAACACCAGCCAGGGGCAACCATACAATGATGTTGTAGATATGTTTGGTGTTCTACGAAGCAGTGGACAATATAGGGGTAAAAAACTAATATTATCCCCAAAGGCATATATGGAAGCTTTCAAAACAAACACCATGGGAATATCCTACATGGATCAGATTGCCAAACTATTCCCTAATGGATTATCTGACATTTTTGAAGCACCAGCAACGGCTAATGGTGGCAGTACCATAATACCAGAAGATGGTGGAGTATTATGTGATTATGGTAACGGTATAGCAGAAAGATATGTGGAAGAGGAAGTTAATCTACAACAGGATTTTGCTATGGATGAAAACAACCTGTTCCCATTCAATGTAGTAACCTATCAATCACTGGATATCCACTTTGTCAATGCCTTTGTTAGACTGGAAAACTTAATAGCACCAGAGGACTAAAATAAAGGGGATTATTTTTTTCCCTTTTTTATTTTTATTAAAATATTTGGAGTGATCAGCTTATGACCAAAAACAGTGAATTAGATAAACTTGATGAATTTCTCAATAAAAATCCAGATACCAATGAAGATGAGGCAATAGAAATAATAAAAGCCAGGAAAGTAAAAAGGGTATTGGAAGATGAGAAAAAAAGGTTAAACAAAGAAAACAGATGTTTAACACCACAATGTAAAGGAAAATTAGTAGATTTTAATGCAGAGAAATATTTAATCAAAGGTAAAAAATCCTACAGATTAGAATGTGATACTTGCCACCGTCTACATAGATTAAAAGTTTTCTATCCAGATGAACCAGGATTATCCACTGGGGAAATAATTTTAACAGCCATGGAATTTGCATGGAGAACCAACCACCCATCCAAGATGACGGAAGACCAATTAACTATTTGGCTTGATGAAGAAAGCAAAAGGATAGTTAAAAACAAATCAGAGTATATCCGTAGAGATGAACAATTAATGTTACGAATCTTGGATATGGTAAACAAAAAAACGAATAAGATTTTAAAGGAAAATCAAAATCTTAAAAAACAAATTTCAAATTTTAAAAAATTAATCAAAAAAGGTAAGGAGGAGGGATAAAGGAATGGGATATGGTATATATACTGATGGAGAAGGTAAAGAACATACAGTACCAATGCATATGGTTAATATTGGCACGACAGAATCACCAGAATATGCCCTTGTATGTTCTATTGCAGGTGTTGAATTAACAATAGGACAAATTAATGTTAATACAGATGAAATTGAAGGATTATTAGCTCATTTAACAGACGGAAACCAGAAAACACAAATTGTAGATGCGGATAAAAATCCAGTTGAACCAGTAACTAGTATTGGTATAACACCACCAACCACCTTAGTGGCCGCTGTGAAAACAGTAACCACCGCAGGAACTGGAGAGAGAATTACGGCCACTTCTACACCATGCCAGTATGTTATAATCAGCGCCTTACCTGATAATACAGGTACGGTGTTTGTCGGTGGTTCTGATGTGGATAAAGACACGATGAACGGTATCCCATTAACCAATCCGGCTGATAGTGATGGTATTAAAGTCCC
>CAYXQW010000602.1:0-1611 GCA_964466695.1 uncultured Bdellovibrionales bacterium | reverse complement strand
CGCGCGCCTTGGCGAGCAGCTCCTCCACGCTCACGTGGCCGCCCGTGGCAAAGAAGACGCGGGCGACGAGATCGCGCTTGCGCGAGGCGCGCAGGCCCTGCTTCTCGATGTGGCTACGCAGAATGAGGCGGGGGTCGGCTCTCCACGGGCGCATCTTGGGTTTGCTAGATCTGGATCTCGAGGTGCGCAAGACCATCGCGACATTGTACGACGAGTGTCTCGGCGACGAGCGAATAATCGGCGCCGAGCGTGCGGCCGGGCTCAGCCAACAGGCCGCGGCGTACGAAGAAGGTGTCGTTGCCGAAGCGTATCCACGGCGCGCGAAAGAAGGGGGCGATCGAGCAGAAGTCCACGAGGTGCTCGGCGGCCCATAATCGCGGCACGACGCAGACGTCCTCGGCCTTCGGGCGCGGGGCGCGGCACGCGGCGCTGTCGTCTTGCGTCACCCCGCGCAGCGTCCCGTTGTGGAGCATGCGCAGCACCGTGACCAGCATGGGCGCGGCGATGGTCGCGGCGAGGCGATAGAGGTCCTCGCTGCTCGCGCGGGGGAGGGGACGAAAAGGAGCTTGCGCGTAGATCGGCCCGTGATCCGCGCGATGGTCGAGCGCGTGAATGGTCACGCCGAAGAGCAAGTCGCGGTGCTTGGCTGCCCAAAAGAGAGGCGAGGGGCCGCGCCAGCGCGGCAAGAGCGAGGGGTGGAGATTGATGGCGCCTTGACGAAATACGGCGAGGAGCGCGGGCGTAAAGAGCCGGTCGAAGCCAGCGCAGACGAGGACATCAGGCTCGTGGCGTCGCACCATGGCGATCGCCGCCTTGGCGTTGATGTCGTTGGTCTCGAGGACGGGTATCCCCGCCGCGCGTCCGAGGTCCGTAAGGTGCGTGGTCTTCGGGAGCTCTCGCGGGGTCGGCTCATAAAGGCGGTGCGTGGCGCGCTGCTCGCTCGCGTGCCGCCCCTCGATCACCAGCACGGGCGCAAACTCGCGTGTGGTGAGGAGGTGACACAACACGGGCGGCGCGTAAGGCCCGCTCTGGCCGGCCAAGACTAGACGCATGAGCTCTCAGGGTTGTTGTTCTGGATCGTCGCCGGGCTCTTCGGGCGAGGAGTCGTACGCGACCTCGGGGATGAAGTCGGTCGTGCTCGGCATGGCGCGCATCTCGAGGCGGGCGATGCGCCAGGCCTGCTGGATGAGCCAGGAGATGGAACGATCTTGGCGGTGAGCCTCGCGTTGCAGCTCTTCGAGCATCTCGGCGGGGAAGTACAGCGCCTGGCGGCGAGATGGTTGGCCGGCCACGAGCTACTCCTTGGGCGTCGTGTCGTCGCCAGGTATGTCGTTGACCGAAGGGAAGCGCATGATCTCGAGGCGAGCCAAGCGCCAGGCCTGCTGCACGATCCACGACAGTGAGCGGTCTTGGCGATTGGCTTCGATCTGGATCTCGCGCAGCATGTCCTCGGGGAAGTAGAGGCTCTGCTTGCGTTTGTCTGTGCGGCTCATTTTTTGCGGCTCCATGGTTACCCCGCCGTCGACGCCGTTTTCTCCGTCGTCTCAAAGGTATAGGCGCGCCTCGGAAGCGAGGTCAAGCGCGGGGGTTTGGATCACACCCCCGCGCGTC
>CAYXQW010000601.1:0-1613 GCA_964466695.1 uncultured Bdellovibrionales bacterium | reverse complement strand
GGCTTTGCTCAAAGCGGCTTAACCCTGTGTCTATGTTTGCCGGGGCAGATCAGGACCAAGTTGACCCCGCAAGTGACCCAGCAAGTCACCACGCAAGCCGCCGTGCATGTCAACATGCATGTCGTGGCCGCGCTGTTGAACACCGTCGCCGTCGTCGCCCGACCCGTTGAACGCTCTCTGGCGCTCTCTCCCCGGCGAGGCCAGTAGAGAGCGCACTCGGGCGAGAACGGGCCGCCCGCGGCGGCGCTCGTGATCTCTGGCGATGGTCGTGGAGAGCGGCGTCGAGGACCGCGAGCGCGCAAACGCCCGCGAACACTGGCCCAGAAACGCGAAGCCCCGAGGGATCGCCTCGGGGCTTCTGTTAACTTGAACGCCCATCCGATTTGGTGGGCGGGGTAATTTGGCTCAAGGGTCGGCCCACTGCACGGACAGCAAGGCCAGGCCAGGCACCCTGTTCTCGGCCTCACGGACTTTCTGAACACATGAAGGAAGACACCAGAGATAACGCCAGCGACGAAGCGGGCATGACCGGACGCCCCCGTGTCGGAGTTCGCGGTTAGCGGCCGGGGGAGGCGTCACGCCGATCGCTTCTGGGCCACCGCGCTCGCTTGCCAGAATGAGCGCGGCGCGGGGCACGCGAAGGGCGTGCAGATCGGGGTGCGGGTGCTGGGGTAGCGCAGGCGCAGAGGCAATTCTTGCAGAAAGCAATGCCCAGTGTTCTCTTGGCGCAGAAGCGTCACGATTTGCCGAGACGTTTCTTTCTCAAGGTAGCTCTTGACGTGATATTGACGTAGAAATGTCTCGCATGCGTGCCAGAGCGTACATCGAAGAGCTGGCCTCGAACGGGCGCCACCACTTCAGCTCGGTCGAGGCCTTCCAGGCGATCGGTGGCAGCCAGGCTGCCGTGCGAGCCCAGCTTCGCCGGCTGAAGGAGCAGGGGCTCATCGCCGAGCCCGCGCGGAGCTTCCACGTGATCGTGCCGCCCGAGTACCGGCGACTCCACTGCCTGCCCGCGGAGCAATTCGTCGATCAGCTCATGAAGGTCTGGGAGGAGCCCTACTACCTCGGGCTGCTGTCGGCGGCCGAGCGACACGGGGCAGCGCACCAGCGTCCGCAGTCCTGTCAGGTGATCGCGCGCAAGAACCGAGCGGCGATCTCGTGCGGGGAGGTGCGGGTCGAGTTCATCGCCCGGGGCGACCTGGAGAAGATGCCCGTCGCCATGGTCAACACGCCTCTCGGCGTCCTTCGCTACGCGACCCCCGAGGTGACGGCGCTCGAGCTCGTCGGCTACCCGAACCACGCAGGCGGCCTGAGCAACGTCGCCACGATTGTCGGGGAGCTGGCCGAGGGACTCGACGCGGGCAAGCTGCTCGAGGTCGCGCGGCTGTCGCCCATCAGTTGGTCGCAGCGGCTCGGCTACATCCTCGAGCTGGTCGGCCACGAGGACCTCGCCAAGGCCCTCGCGCCCTTCGTCCAGGAGCAGGCAAGGAGCTACACGCCGCTGCGGCGCCGCGTGGCCGGCGCGAAGGCTACGCGCAGCGCGAAGTGGAAGCTCATCGTCAACGCCGAGGTGGATCCTGACGCATGATCCCGAAAGCACACATCACCGCTTG
>CAYXQW010000600.1:0-1614 GCA_964466695.1 uncultured Bdellovibrionales bacterium | reverse complement strand
GCTCGGCGAGGCGGTGGCCACTTTGGCCGACGGCTGGCAGGCGGTGCGGGATCTCGGCTTTGGCGAGGCCTACCTCCGCATCCTCGCCTCCATCCCGGCCAAGGGCGCCCTCGCGCCGCGGCTCTCGTTGTTGTCGGCGCAGGCTCGTATCGGGCAAGCGGCGACGACGCTCGTGCGCGAGGAGCTCGAGCGACTCGCGGAGGAACGCGACGCGTGGACCAGGACGCGCGCGCTCGCCGCGCTCACCACGATCTACAGCGAGCTCGAGGATTACCCGCGCGTGGTCAAGACCTTCGAGGCCTTGAGCCGGGCCAACGCGCCGGCCGACCTGCTCGTGCCGGTCGGGCCGCTCGCGGCTACGGCCATGGTGAAGCTCGGTCAGATCACCAAGGCCGAGAAGCTCGGGACGAGCCTCATCGCGCGCTTGCGTGGCGGGAACGAAAACGCGCGGCACGGGGAGCTACACCGCTTGCTGAGCCAGGTCTACGCGCAGACCGGTCGGCTCAACAAGGCCGTGGCCGAGGCGGGGCTCGCCTCCAAGTACTTCACGGCCGCCGGTGATCTGTATCACGCGGCCACGGCCGCGGGTTTCATCGGCGATCTCTATCGCGAGACCGGGGATTTCGAGCTCGCGCAGGCCGCCTTTCGTCGCTTTCACGAGCTCGCGCAGAGGTGGGGGGATCGCAACCTCATGCAGATCGCCGAGCTCACCGAGGCCTGGGTAGCGCTCGACGTCGGGGACATCACCAACGCACAGCGTCGCATCACCGCGGTGGAGAAGAACCTCTCGACCACGGCGAGCCGTCGTTTGCGTCGTTATCTCGCCACGGCCAAGGCGCTGCTCGAGATGAATCGAGGGCGGCACGAGACGGCCGCCGAGATGTTGCCGCGGGTCGTCGATCTGTGGGACTCCTCGGGGCCGCGCACGGTGGCCGACATGCTGCGCACGCAGCTCATCCGCGCATATATCGCGGTGGGGCGGGTAGACGAGGCGAGCGAGATAATCGACGAGTCGTTAAAGCGCCTCGATCCGAAGACAGCGGCGCCGCGCGTGGCGATGTTCTTGCGCGAGAGCGCGCTCGTGAGGCTCAAGCGCAAGGACACCAAGCACGCCATGGCCGAGCTCGCGGAGGCCTGCCGGCTCTTTACGCAAGGCGGTAACAGGCGGGAGGAGGCGCACACGCTCTATCGTATCGCGCACGCGGCCTTCGACGAGGGTGATCTCGAGCTCGCCATGCAGCGCTCCTTTGAGGCGCTCGGCCTGGCGCGCAAGATCAAGCACACCCGCGTGGTGGCCCTCGTGCGTGAGCTTCAGGGTCGTATCGCGCTTGCTCGGGGCGAAGTCACGGCGGCGGTCACGGCCGCGCGCGAGGCGCTTTTGGCGACCAAGAGCCTCGGTGACGAGATCAGCATGCTGCACACCACCGAGCTGTTGCTCACGGCCGAGCTTGCGGCAGGTGAGCTCGTCGCGGCGGGCAAGCTCGGCCAGCGTCTCGCGCGCGAGGCCGAGGAGCTCGGGCTCCGCGAGGTGCAGCTTCGCGCCACGGCGCTCGCCGGGGTGGCGTTCTTGCGCCGGGGCAAGCTGGAGGTCGCACGGGGGTATTTTTGCGAGCC
>CAYXQW010000599.1:0-1615 GCA_964466695.1 uncultured Bdellovibrionales bacterium | reverse complement strand
GGACGATGGCCTCACCGCCTCGCAAGATCTTCACGACGAGCGACCCCGACGGGAGGGCGAGAGCCGCGAGTCGCCGGCCGACGACGGGTGATTCCGGCGGGATGAGGATCTCCACGAACCGAGTTGGGGTGGTGCCCGGTTGACCCCGTCGCGCGTCAAAGATCAGCGCCTCGGTCTCGATGGCGCTCATCCCGGACGCGAGCAGCATGAATCTAGCCATCGCGTATGCGAGCTCGACGTCACCCTGCACCACCTGGGTCCGCGGCAGGCCCGACAGGGCAGTCAGCAGCGAGTCATGGTGTACACGGGCGATCACTTCGAGCTGTGGATTCATGCGGTGCGCATGTTCGATCGCACGGCGAACAGACACAGGCTGCGTCGCGGTCACGAGGAGCATTTTTGCGTCCTTGATGCCGGCCTTGTTTAGGAGTTCTGGATCCTCGCCATGGCCATGCAGGACGCGGATGCCCTGGCCACGTAGAGCCGTCGCGGTCGTGTAGTCTTGTTCGATCACGACGAACGGGATCTCAAGCAGCCGCAAGAAACGGGTGAGCACCCTGCCGAGCTCACCGTGACCGAGGAGCACGACATGATCGCGGGTCGGTCTATCGCCTCCGCTCCAGGAGACTTCGGCGGGTTTGGCGTCGATCGCGCACGTTTCAGGCTCCTTGGCTGCGGTGGGGCGGTCGAACGGATCGAGCAGCGCTGAGCAGACGTCGGCTTCATCTTTGGCGTTCGCGAGGACCGTTACTTGATCCCAGCCGAGCAGCCTCGTGTTGCCGGTTGGCGCGACGACCTCGTCACCTCGTGTGACGAGTGTGATAATCGCGCCGGGGGGTAAAGTGAGGTCACGAATTCGCGGCCCCGGCCGCCCTTTCGGGTCCGGCAGATCGACCACGACCAAGTTGAGATCGCTGTGCGCCATGGTGACGAGCTCGAGGCCGTAGCGTGGCTGTGGACGGGACGGCGTCGACAGGCCTAATCGTCGCGCCGACACACCGAGCGTCGATCCCTGAATGCCCACCGATAAAACGACCGCGAAGAACACGAGATTGAACACATCCTGCCCGGTCGGGATCCCGGCGGCTATCGGGTAGGTCGCGAGGATGATCGGGACCGCGCCGCGAAGGCCCGCCCAGCTCATGAAGAAGCGTTCCTTCGCCGTGAACCCCATCCTTAGCGTGCCCAGCCATACAGCGACGGGCCGGGCAACGAGCGTCAACACCACAAAGAGCACGATGCCATCGATCCACAGACTGCTCCATTGGCTCGGGAAGACCAAAAGCCCCATCATCACGAACACGCCGATGTTCGCAATCATTGACAAGGCGGCAGAGAAGTTCCGAATACCCTGTTGGTAAATGAACTTTCGGTTCCCCATGACCAGGCCCGCGGTGAAGACCGCGAGCATTCCGCTGGCCTTCGCGGCCTCTGCCAGGCCATAAGTCAGGAGCACCACGGCAAGCAGCAGCACATAGTAGTAGCCTCGGTCCTGCGGGTTCAGGCGGTCAAAAATGGCGAGGGCAACACGAGCGAGCAACACGCCCACCAGCGGACCGACGACAAACTTCCACGCGAACACCGGTAGGATCGTCCAGCTCAGACCCGTGCCGGC
>CAYXQW010000598.1:520-1619 GCA_964466695.1 uncultured Bdellovibrionales bacterium | reverse complement strand
GCACGATCTCGGCGAGCCCGATCGCGGCGAGGTCGCCGTCGCCCTGGTAGGTGAAGACGAAGAGCTCGGGCCGCGCCTGCTTGATCCCCGTCGCCACCGCCGGCGCGCGGCCGTGCGAGGCCTGCTGCGCGTCCATGTTGAAGTAGTCGTAGGCGAAGACGGCGCAGCCCACCGGTGCGACCGCCACGGTGCGCTCGCGGAGCCCGAGCTCGTCTATGACCTCGGCGCAGAGGCGGTGGATGATCCCGTGCGTGCAGCCGGGGCAGTAGTGCGTATCACCGTCGAGCAACGCCGGTGACTTCGTAAACAGGGCGTTAGTTGGCATGCGTGGACCTCTTGGGCTTTTGCAAAGTCACCACGCGCGCGCTCGTGTGCAAGGCCTTCGCCTCGGCCACCACCTCCTCGGGTGAGACCAAGTTGCCGCCCTGGCGACCGTAGAAGCCGACAGGCCGGGTCTCGGCCACCGCGAGCTCGACGTCCTCGAGCATCTGCCCGCACGACATCTCCACCACGAGCACCTTCGCCGCGTGCTCCGCGGCGGCTCGAAGCTCCCGATAGGGGAAAGGGAAGAGCGAGATCGGCCGCAGCAAGCCGACCTTGAGCCCCGCGGCGAGGAGGGTCTCGAGCGCGGTCAGGCAGACCCTCGCCACCGACCCGTAGGCCACGAGCAGCACGTCGAGGTCTTCACGCTCGCCGTAGTGGGCCACCCGCACCTCGTCTCGCGCCATGGCTTCATACTTGGCCGCGAGCTTTTGGACGTGGCGCTCGAGCACGTTCGGATCGAGGAAGAGGGAGTTGATCACGGCGCGCGGGCGGCCGGCGACGTTGCCGGTGGTGGCCCAGGTCTTCGGGGCGAGGGGATAGAGCGGCGGTCGTGCCACGCCGAGCTCACACGGCTCCATCATCTGGCCGATGAGCCCGTCGCCGAGGATGATGACGGGGTTTCGGTAGTGGTCGGCGAGGTCGAAGGCGTCGCGCGTGAGATCGGCCGCCTCCTGCACCGACCAGGGCGCGAGCACGAGGGTGCGGTAGTCGCCGTGACCGCCGCCCTTGGTGGCTTGCAGGTAGTCGCTCTGCGCGGGCAAGATCCCGCCGAGGC
>CAYXQW010000598.1:0-510 GCA_964466695.1 uncultured Bdellovibrionales bacterium | reverse complement strand
CGCATGATGTTGACGATGACGCAAGGCAGCTCGCTGCCGGCGATGTACGAGAGCGCCTCCATCATCAAGCTGATGCCCGGCGATGAGGATGAGGTGAGCACGCGCTCACCCGCCCCGGCGGCACCGTAGATCATGTTGGAGGCGGCCACCTCGCTCTCGGCCTGCACGAACCGCCCGCCCACCTCGGGCAGCCGCCGCGACAGGTACTCGGGCAGCTCGTTTTGAGGCGTGATGGGGTAGCCGAAGAACAGCTTGCAGCCAGCCTCCACGGCGGCCTCGCCGATGGCCTCGCACCCGGTGATCAGCTTCTTGACCAAGACCGCACCTCAATAAGCGAAGTAATGGACCATGGTGCCGTGCACCGTAAGCTCGATGGCGACATCGGGGCACACGATCGCGCACAACCTGCAACCGATACAGCGCATGGGCGCCTTCACCTGCACGGTGTAGTAGCCCTTGGCGTTGAGCTCGTTCCCCGGACCGAGCACACCCTGCGGACACGCGCGCACG
>CAYXQW010000597.1:0-1619 GCA_964466695.1 uncultured Bdellovibrionales bacterium | reverse complement strand
ACAGCGACGGCGACGGCCTCCTGGACGCGAACGACAAGTGCCAAAATGAGCCCGAGAACTTCGACAACTGGAAGGACGAGGACGGCTGCCCGGAGGACATCCCCGACACCGACGGCGACGGGATCAATGATCGCGACGACAAGTGCCCGAACGAACCGGAGGACCAAGACGGCTTCGTAGATGAGGACGGCTGCCCCGATCCAGACAACGACGGTGACGGCGTGCTCGATGTGGTGGACAACTGCCCGAACGAGCCCGGCGAGGTCGCCTTCGAGGGGTGCAAGGCGAGGCAGTGGGTCAAGATCTCGAGCGAGAAGATCGAGATCACCGACAAGGTGTTCTTCGACACCAACCGGGCCACGATCCAGACCCGCTCGTTCGCCCTGCTCGACAACGTGGCGAAAGTGCTCGTCGAGCACCCGGAGATCACGAAGGTCCAGATCGAGGGGCACACCGACAACGTCGGCCCTGCCGCGCGCAACTTGAAGCTCTCGCAGGCCCGCGCCGAGTCGGTGCTCGCGTACCTCCTGACGAAGGGGGTCGCCGCCGCGCGGCTCTTGGCCGTGGGCCGCGGCGAAGAGCAGCCTGTCATGTCGAACAAGACCCCGATGGGCCGCGCCACCAACCGCCGCGTGGAGTTCGTGATAAGGTCATGACGAGCGGCGCTTGGCCGTCTCGTAGTCCGCCTTGAGCTGCTTGTTCTGCGGATCGAGGCGCAACGCGCGACCGAGCACCTCACGCGCCTCGGCGTACTTCTTCAGGCTGAGCTGGCAGCGGCCGATGCGATAGAGCAAGGCAGCGTCGCCACCGCCGATGAGCTTCGCCGCCGCGACGAACTTGCGTAAGGCCTCACCATACTTGCGGGCCTTGTAGAGCCCGTCCCCCTCGGCGACGAGCGTCGCTGGGGCGCTCGGCTCGGCCGCCGCGGCCACGAGCGGATTGTCCGCGTCGGGCTCCCCCAAGATGCTCGCGAGGAGGGTCTCGTCCTCTGATGGTGACTTGGCGGCGGGCTCCTCGGGCACCACCCGCTTGAGCTTTATCCCGTCGATGCTGAGACCGTCCTCGTCATCCACCTCGCCCTCAAACTTGCGCAAGAGCTCGTACTTCTTCTGCCCTTGCTCGCGCACGAGCAGGTTGCCGGTGATCTTCCGATCCTCGAGCTTGCCCCGGTAGAGGTGCTCGAGCTTGTACCTGCGACCCTCGAACTCGGGCCACATGACCCGATGGATGGTGAGCTCTTGGCCGCGCTGCTCGACTATGAGCTCGCGATCGGCGCCCATGGTTTGCAGCTCCCACGGCCCGCTGAAGTCCGTAGCGGCGGCGACAAAGAAAACGGCGACGACACCGAGCGCTACGGGCATGCAAAAAAATCTCCCGTGGGTCTTTGCAAAGAGATTATTTTACCAGAACCCTCGCCCCTCCTCTTGTCGCGTTGGCTTTGCTACTGTCAGCGCGTGTCCTACCCCTTCGATAAGCTGGCGCGCCAGCGCTGCGAGCAGCGCTACCTCGGCGCGCGCCGCGCCATCGCGGGCAACCTCGTCGAGCTCTTGATCGACGGTGAGCAGGCCTACCCTGCCATGCTCAGCGCGATCGCCGCGGCCGAGCGCGACATCGCCCTC
>CAYXQW010000596.1:0-1627 GCA_964466695.1 uncultured Bdellovibrionales bacterium | reverse complement strand
ATGCCCGTGAAAACGGGCATCCAGAGCTGCGTTTCATGGAAGCTCATCGAACCTGATAGGGTAGGAGGTGTCTTGCGACACCCCCTCCCTCCAAACCGGACGGGCGAATTTCTCGCATCCGGCTTTCCAGTCAGCGGTTTCTTCATCGAGACCGGCACGCTATATCTCGGGCTTCTGTCATGGTGAAAAGTCCGAGTTGGGCGAAGAAGACATTGGGCCATCGAATGTTCGAAAACCCACGCCCGGCCCCCTGCCCTTTGTGACGTTTGCGCAGAATGCTACGAAGGCGCATTCGAACCCAGCCGTCGATAGGGCCGAAGACCCGGGGGTGGCTATGTTTGAAGTATTCGAACCAGCCTCGCAGCACCGGATTCAACTCCGCAATGATGCGTTCGAGACTGTGTCCGTGGGTGCGGCGCGTGAGTCCTCGCACGTTGTCTCGCAGCTTGATGAGGCTTTTCTGGCGAGGCGTACGTTGACCGCACGCGAAGTTATACCCCAGAAAGTCGAAACCATCAGGTATGGTGGCATCAACAAGACGGGTCTTCTCCGGGTGCAGCGTCAATTTCCGTTTCGCCATCACGCGCCCAAGCAATTCGAGCGCGTGCTTAGCCTCTTCTTCACTTCGACACATGATCAGGAGATCATCCGCATACCGGATAAGCTCGAAACCAGCATCTGTGAGTTCAACATCCACCGGGTGCAGATAGACGTTCGCCAGTAGCGGCGATACCACAGCCCCTTGCGGGGTTCCTGCTTCCGGTGTCCACGTTTTGGTTCCCTCCATCACTCGCTGCCTGAGCATGCTCTTGATCATCTCGAGCACAGATCCATCGCTGACGACTTTCTCGACCTCGGCCATCATGACCGAGTGATCAATCGTGTCGTAGAACGACTGGATGTCGGCATCTACCACCCACGTGTAGCCCGTCTTGAGCAGTTCATCGACGCGCCGTAGCGCATCCTTACAACCTCGACCCGGCCTAAACCCATAGCTCTGCGAGACAAACTGCTTCTCCCAGATGGGTTCGAGGACGTTGCGAAGTGCCGTCTGCACAATGCGATCTTTCACCGTCGGAATACCCAAAGGGCGCAGCTTCGAGGAGCCCGCTTTCGGAATCCATCGCCGAAGCACCGATTGAGGCTGGTAGGTACCACTCTTGAGCTTATGGTGAAGTTCGTCCAAGTACCTCTCCGCCTGCATCTCAAAACGTTGAACGCTTTGGCCGTCTACGCCAGCCGCCCCTTGGTTGGACCGAACTCTGTTCCAGGCCGCCAAGAGGTTGCGTGGTGCATACAGCTTGTCATACAGGCTAAACCACTTCCCGCCTTTCACTCCGTTGTCCAGAGCTGCCAGCATGCGGTCCGACCACACGGAGGGTTCGATCCAACCCGAACGGGTTCGGACTTCTCCATCTTGTTTAGCCCCAGCGGGCACTCTCGATGGTATTTCTCTCCTTGTCATCTTCTCGCATCCGCCTTCCTGGCCTCCTTTTGCTCCACGCCCGTTACGGCGCTTCTTCGCTCTTGTGAGGCCTCTATCTCCTGCAAATCCACTAATGACGATTTGCAGGCCTTCCCACTTAAGGTCGCACCACCTTCCGACCGTCCCGTCCCCAACCACCGC
>CAYXQW010000595.1:0-1629 GCA_964466695.1 uncultured Bdellovibrionales bacterium | reverse complement strand
TTTAAATGGTAAGCCAATTTGCCGATTACAATCTTCGAAGCATCAACTTCAATAACTTCTCCAGCTTCTTTGGCAACAATTACTGCTTCAGCGTCACGCGCAACTTTTGCTTCCATTCCAGTACCGACTAACGGTTCTTCCGGAAACATCAGCGGCACAGACTGCCTCATCATGTTTGAACCCATTAATGCACGGTTAGCGTCATCGTGTTCCAAAAACGGAATAAGCGAGGCTGAAACTGAAACGATCTGTTTAGGTGAAACGTCCATGTACTCAGCATCTTTTGGCTCAACAATCGGAAAGTCACCTTTATAACGTGAAAACAGTGTTGTATCTCCAATATTTCCTTTTTCATCAATATTAGCAGTAGACTGAGCAATTGTTTTTCCATCTTCTTCGTCAGCTGACAGATACTCAATCTTACCTGTTAATTTTCCTTTTTCCATTTTACGATATGGTGTAGTCAAAAAGCCCAGCGGGTTGACATTTACATAAGTCGTCAATGTTGTGATCAAACCGATGTTCTGACCTTCCGGTGTTTCAATCGGGCAGATTCGTCCATAATGTGACGGATGAACGTCGCGCACTTCAAAACCAGCGCGTTCACGTGAAAGACCGCCGGGACCCAGAGCTGATAAGCGGCGCTTGTGTGTTAATTCCGCAAGCGGATTAACCTGGTCCATAAACTGACACAACGGCGATCTGGCAAAAAAGTCCATGATCTGCGATGAAAAAGCACGAGTGTTAATCAAGTGCTGAATCATTACTTCTTTCATGTTTGCCAACAGCGCAAAACGCTCAAGCACTGTTCTTTCAACTCTTAATAAACCAACGCGTACTTCGTGCGCGACCAATTCGCCGACAAGTTTAACGCGTCTGTTTCTCAAGTGGTCAATATCATCCAAATGCTCTTCACCGGTTTTAACTTTTATTAAATGCTTAACAATTTTAATAATTGTTTCTTTGTCAAGAACACGTTTTGTCAAAGGTCCTTCAATATTCAGCTTACGATTGATGATATAACGTCCGACTTTTGCAAGGTCATAACGTCTTTCATCAAGAAACATTCTATGAAATACTTCTTTCGCGGCATCAACTGTCAGCGGTTCTGTCGGACGTAACTTTTTATAATATTCAAGAATTGCATCTTCATAACTTGTTGTACCGTCTTTTTTCAAAGAGTTGATTATTTCAGGATATCTTCCGTCAGAAAATTCCTGCATAATGTCTTCATTTGAAGAGAGACCGAACATACGCATCATCGCTGTACCGCTAAATGTGCGGCGTCTGTCAACGATCGCACTGATACAGTCGTTTACATCATATCTAAATTCAAGCCATGAACCACGGTAAGGAATAATACGGGCATAGTACATTTTTTTACCGCTGGCATGAAGTTCTTCTTCAAAGTAGACACCGGGTGAACGCTGCAGCTGGCTGACAACCACACGCTCATCTCCATTGATAATAAACGAAGCGCTGGGAGTAATTAAAGGAATATCGCCGAAATAAAGTTCCTGCTCCTTAACCTCATCCTCACCGATTAAGCGCAGTCTGACTCTCATCGGACATGAATAAGACAGTGAACGTTTTTTACATTCATCTATTGTGTACTTGGGTCTGCCAAGC
>CAYXQW010000594.1:0-1635 GCA_964466695.1 uncultured Bdellovibrionales bacterium | reverse complement strand
ACCAAACCCACCAAGGGAACCCATCAGGTAAGCAAGAGCCTGAGCCGCTCTACTACCATGCGCTTCGATCCGCCCGCGCGCGTCTTCTCGCAGCCCGATTTTTATGGCCTCAGAAGGCTTGGCGAGGTGCGGTTGCGCGGCGCCGAATTTGGCCGCGTTGAACTGGGTCACCTGCTTGACCGCCGCCTGGAAACACGCAACTGAGCCCTTGTCGCGGTCACCCGGGTACAAGCTGAATTGACATATGCCGGTTACGTTGAGCGCGCGTGGCCTTTGTGCCTTTGCTTTTCTTTGAGCACGCGCCAGGTCGTCGGGCAACGCGTCGAGTTCGGCCTGGGCGGGGACCTTCCTGGCGTAACGTTCGATGTCTGGACGAGGTTGACCGGCAGCCAAAGACAACCCCGTCGGCTGATACAAAAGGCGCCCGCGATTCGCCGTCGCCTCGGCGCCGAGCGCCTCCCACAGCTTGCCCAGCGCGGTCGGCCGAATACCTTCTTCTGTGCGCTCGTTGGGATACAGCGCCGCCTCTTTGCCGACGATGGCGCGATACAAGGCCCGAAACTCGGCGGGCGAGCTGATGAGCCCGTTCGGGCCAGCTATTTGCTTGATCTCGGCTAGGTCGATGCCGGCGTCGACAAGGGCGGTTTCGAGCTTAGCGCTCATCGCGTTGATATCGATGGTGCCGCCAGCCTTCGACAGATTGGCGACGAAAGCCTTGGGGCCGATAGGATTGAGCGCGCGATTGGCCGTCGCCTCGGCGCGCAGACCCTCATATAACAACGCCGCCAAGCTCTTGCCGCCATCGCCTGAAACAGCGCTGAAGGAGTTAGCCGATCCGTTCTTGTCGAGCGCGTCGATGTCGGAGAAGAGCCGAACAAATTCTCTCCCGGAAATTAGTCCATCCTCGCCAGCGGTCTTGGTGAGGCGCTCCGTGAGTCCAGCTCTGGTTACGAGGGCGCTCAAATCGTCGCTGAGGTGGCTCAAATCGATGAAACCATCACCACGCGAGAGCTCCGAGACAAAGGTCATCCTGCTCACGATGGGGGAGGGTGGAATCGGCATGGCCATTCTCCAGTTATAAACCGCGATCTGGGTTTATATGCCCTAACACATAAACAAGGCTAAAGTTTTTGGCTCTAAGTCTGCACGGCCGATTGTTGCAGCACGTCGTCAAATGCGTTATCATGCTTACATGATCCGCACGCAAATGCAACTTACTGATAGCCAGATGGAAGCGCTGCGGCAGTTATCGGAGCGCGAGCACATCTCCATCGCCGAAATCGTTCGCCGTGCGCTCGATGATCTGCTCTCTCGCTCGAATATCGTGTCACGCGAGGAGCTTTTGCGTCGCGCGGCAGAAGTTGCTGGCCGATTTGCCTCCGGGCGTTCCGACGTTTCGGCGAAACACGACGACTATCTCGAGCAAGCTTTCATCGAATGAAAATCTTCGCCGACACTTCCGGGCTGTACGCAGTCCTCGATCGGGATGATGCAAACCACGAGCGAGCTCGTGCGATCTGGCCTGAGCTGCTCACCGGCGAAAATGTGCTCGCAACCCACAACTATGTTCTCGTCGAGACCTTGGCTTTGGTCCAGCGCCGCCTGGGCATGCACGCTCTGCGCTCGTTTCATGCC
>CAYXQW010000593.1:0-1648 GCA_964466695.1 uncultured Bdellovibrionales bacterium | reverse complement strand
GCGACTGACCCGAAAATCCGTACCGCGCGCGTCAGCAAGCTGCATTTTGTGCACGCCGATGCGGAGAACTCTATTGCCGGCGCGTCGCGTGGTTGTGGTTGACTTTGGCGTTGGCATCAGGATTGCTTCTGTCATGTTCAGGATGTGGTTTGCGGTGAGCTTGTGCGCTCTCGTCTCGCTCTCGGGGTGTCTCTTGCCTCCCGTGGCCGAGTTTGTGCCCGAAGAGCAGAACCTGCCGCCGTGGATCATGCGCCCTTCGCCGCCGCTCGAGGAGCTCGTGGTGCAGAAGTCGTGCGGCCAGCAACCTTATTCGGCGTCGGTCGTCGATCCCGAGCACGAGCCCATCTACTGGCGAGCGTTCGTCGATTTCCAGCGTCACCCAAGCCAGGAGTTCCTCGGCGGCGTGGTCTCCCCGAGCCTCGATGCGGCCTCGGGCACGCGCATATACTTCGAGGTCACGGGGGACGATCCGCGCTTCGATGGGCTCGTGACCGTGCCGCACATAGTAGAGCTCATGGTGAGCGATCGGCCCTTCTATGATGATGAACGCGCGCCGCGCGGGCACGCCGTGCCCCAAGACGCGGGTACGGACGTCGTACAATGGACGGTTCAATATGTGCAG
This sequence comes from uncultured Bdellovibrionales bacterium, assembly GCA_964466695.1. Taxonomy (GTDB): domain Bacteria; phylum Myxococcota; class XYA12-FULL-58-9; order XYA12-FULL-58-9; family JAFGEK01; genus CAYXQW01. The sequence continues at coordinate 1,026 of CAYXQW010000593.1, read as the reverse complement.
GACGCGGGCGCATGCGAAGAATAGCTTTTTTTCCCGGGCTGGCGATAGCGGCGCTCTTGGGCCTCGGAGGTTGCGCGAAGGAAGACCTTACGCAGGAGTGCTTCCGCATCGAGGACTGCGGCAAGGATCGTATCTGTTTCCTCGGCACCTGCCAGCCCAAAGGCTACAGCATTCAAGAGGTCTACGCCGAGCTCATGCCCCCGACCGAGAGCGGCTATCTGCGCCAGCAGATCTTGGCGCCGATCGCGGTGGCCAACGGCTATCAGCTCGTGACCTTGGCACCGACGATCGGTTTTCGCGGCACGGTGGCGGCGCCTGACACGACGTACGCCGGGGTGCTCGCGGCGACGCGCCGCGATGCTTTGCCCAAGCTCGAGGTCGTCCACCGCGCCACGGTGCAGGCCTCGGGGGCGTTCGCGCTGCAGGTGACCCCTGGCGATTACGAGCTCGTTTTCACTCCTTACCCCGCGACCGAGGATGACCCGCTCTTGCCGCCGCTCTCTTACGGCGAGGTGAGCCTCTTCGGCGAGAGCGAGGTGGCGCTCGCGTATCCGGCCGCCGACGAGCTGCTCTTTGTCTGCGGGCGCGTTTTATATGAGAGCGCGGGTGCGGCCGTGGCCGAGGCTGCGGTCAAGGCGAGCGCGGTCTCGGTCGATGGCGCCGCGGTCTCCTCGAGCGCGGGTAAGACCAACGCCGCAGGCGAGTTCACCTTGGCCTTTCCGCCCGCGGCCTCGCTGGCATCCGTCGAGGTCCAGCTCGCGGGTGGAGCTGCCGTGCCGGAGGCGGCCGTGGTCGTGACGGAGAACACGGAAGAGCCGCGATGCTTGCAGGACATCGTCCTCGGGGTCATGGTGACGGAGATCTCGGGGCACGTCGTGGGGAGCGATGACGTCGTCGTGCCCGGCGCGTCGGTGTTCATGAAGGCCGAGGGTGTAGGTGCGCTCGCGGGCGCGCACGCGGCGCGCGCGGACAGCGACGAGTTGGGTGGGTTCGCGGCGACGGTGTTGTCTCCCGCCACCTACGAGG
>CAYXQW010000592.1:0-1655 GCA_964466695.1 uncultured Bdellovibrionales bacterium | reverse complement strand
TTCCTCCTGCCATTTCACCTACTTCAGATGCTACTCCCGTTGATACCGATGAAGTTGTTTCATTGAGGAGTACAAGTTGGCTGAAAACTACATGGACAGTATTAAAGGCATTTCTGAAAACGTATTTTGACAATGTTTATTCAGCCATAAATCACACTCACACTTTCGCCGATGAAAAAGTAAAATATAATACCGACGACTCTGCGGCTGGTTATCTGGCTGATAAAATCGTAGCAGGAACAAATATCACTCTTGAAGAAGGAACTGGAGGCGATGCCGATAAGTTAAAGATTTCAGCAGCAGGTGGTGGTGCCTCCACCTTCCTTGCTTTAACAGACACCCCGGCCGCCTACACTGGTCAGGCAGGGAAATATCCCAAAGTAAATGTAGGAGAAAATGCTCTGGAATGGGGAGATGGGGCATCAGGCGATTTCGCCAATAAAGCATTAAGCAACCTCGCATCCGTGGCCATCAATACCAGCCTAATTTCAGATACAGATTCAACTGATGATTTGGGGAGTTCAACAAAGTATTGGGCGAATTTATATGTGGATAAGATCTATGTTGGGACTGTTAATAATACGACAGGTTTAAATATTGCAGCAGGGGCGATAGGACTGCAAAGTTATTCAGTAAATAACGTATGGTTAACAGCTAATTGTTATTATCCGGGTGGAACTGCTTCACGTTACATAGCGAATGGCTATGCAGGTGGATTTCAATTTGAAAATGGAAATTTTGTAATAAATACAGCACCTTCCGGAACTGCTGGAGACTATATTACATGGAGTGACACTTTGATATTTCGTGGATTTTGGACTAAAATGGCAATAGGTAATTTTACACCCGTTGTCAGACTTGATTTAGGAGCGAGTTTATCTACAAATTCACTGTTTAAGGCTGGATTTTTAGAAATTCAAAGTTTAGGAATTAATAGTAATATCATTTCTGTCAACTCCTATAGTAATGGAACAAATGGTATTTATAGAACAACAGGAACTGCTTCCAGAATTGGATTTGTTACTGACGGATTCTATTGTGAAACAGCACCTTCCGGAACTGCTGGAGACCCTATTACATGGAGTGATACGCTTAAATGGTATGGATCATGGACAAAAATGTCAATAGGAAATTTCACTCCCGTTGCCAGATTAGATTTAGGAATCAGTGTAACAACATATTCATTATTAAAGTCAGGTTCAATAGAAATTGGGAGTAAAGCGATAAACAATTGCTGGATTACTGATAATGTATATTATAACGGATCAAATTTTATATATAGAGCTAATGGTTATGGCGCAGCTTTAGCTTTTTATGCTGGAACATTCGATATTAGAACAGCGGCATCAGGAACGGCAGGGAATACGGCAACATTAACACAAAGGTTGTATGTAAAAAATACAGGTCAGATAGGGATTGGCACAGCAACTCCAACAGCCATGTTACATTTATTGGCAGGAACAGCAACAGCTAACACTGCCCCATTAAAATTTACATCAGGAGCATTATTGGGAACACCGGAAGCAGGTGCGGTTGAATTTCTTACCAATAATCTTCATGTAACCATTACAACCGGAGCAGCACGAAAGGGCATAGTATTGGATGATGGGACAAGGCTGACCAGTGGAAAGATACCTATTGCCACGACAAATGGA
>CAYXQW010000591.1:0-1662 GCA_964466695.1 uncultured Bdellovibrionales bacterium | reverse complement strand
ACGACGTTCACATTCCGTGCTGCGCTGGGTGATGTGGGGATGCTCGGCATCGACGAGGGGGCCTTCCTCTCGCGGATCGAGTGGTACCTCGACCCGTACGACTTCTATCAAGGCTTCTGCAAATCCATCGCCTTCGGCGCCGTCATCACGGTGATCGGTTGCTACAAGGGCTACTACGCCAAGGGCGGCGCGCGCGGGGTGGGCGTGGCCACGACCCAGGCCGTGGTGATAGGCTCGATCGCCATCTTCTTGCTCGACTACGTCCTCACCTCGTTCTTGTTGCTCTTCGAGCCGCTGTGAATTCGCGCGCCCGCGCTTTTGTGCGTATAGTCGCGCTCGCCGTGATACGGGTCGAGAATCTCCATAAGCGCTTCGGCGAGAACGCGGTCCTAAAGGGCGTGAGCCTAAAGGTGCAGAGGGGGACCACCTTCGTCATCCTCGGTCTTTCGGGCTCGGGCAAGACGGTGCTGATGAAGCACATCATCGGCCTTATGCGGCCGGACGAGGGTCACGTCTACGTCAATGACGAAGACGTGACGGTGATGAGCCCGCGCGAGCTGCTCGAGGTGCGGCGCAAGTTCGGCATGGTGTTCCAGCAGGCGGCGCTGTTCGACTCGATGACGGTCTACGAGAACGTGGCGTTCCCTCTGCGCGAGCACACGCGGCTCAAGGAGGGCGAGGTTGCGGCGCGCGTGCACCGCGCGCTAGAGGTCGTCGACCTCCATGACATCGACGACAAATATCCGGCGGAGCTCTCGGGCGGCATGCGCAAGCGCGTGGGTCTCGCGCGTGCGATCATCCTCGAGCCCGAGTGCGTGCTCTACGACGAGCCCACCACCGGGCTCGACCCTGTCACCACCGACAGCGTGGACCAGATGATCCTCGACGCCAACCAGCGCCTGCACGTGACGAGCGTGGTCATCTCGCACGACATCGGCAGCGCCCTGGCCGTAGCCGACAAGATCGCCGTCATCCATGGCGGTGAGATCGTCGCCGACACCACCCCCGCGGGCTTGCGGCAGAGCGAGCACCCCTTCGTGCAGGAATTTCTGCACTCGTGGTTCAAGAAACAATGAACGCGCGCGCGGCCATACTCGTCGGCCTGGTGCTCACCGCGGGCGCCCTCGCCTTCACGTGGTTCGTCTCGAGCACCAGCAAGAACCGCTTCGGCGGCGATGACGAAACCTACTTCCTCTACGGCGACTTCGAGGACGCGAGCGGCATCCGCTTCAAGACGCGCCTGCAGATAAACGGCATCGACGTCGGCAAGATCGAGGGCATAACCCACGTGCGCGACCCCGAAGGGCGCTTCAAGGCGCGTGTTAAGCTGCGCCTCCTCAAGGAGTACCAGGTCTATCAGAACGCGGTCTTGCGCAAGGTGGCCGAGTCGTTGCTCGGCGACTATCGCCTCGACCTCGATCCTGGCACCCCGGACACGCCGCTGATCGAGCCCGGGGGCGTGATCTTGAACGTCCACTCCCGCTCCGATCTCGATCAGATCCAAGAGGGGTTGAAGAACGTCACCAACAACGTCAACAAGGTCACCGAGAGCTTATCGAACGTGCTCGCGGGGCCGGAGGGCGAGGGCTCGATCAAGGAGATCTTGAGCAACGTCGAGAAGTCGATGCGGGCCATCGAGCAGACCACCCGCGTGCTCTCGGA
>CAYXQW010000590.1:0-1664 GCA_964466695.1 uncultured Bdellovibrionales bacterium | reverse complement strand
AGCGCGAGTGCAGCCGCCGCGGTGCCGCTCAGGGAGCCGGCCCCGGATGCCGTGGCTCCGAGCACGAGGACGGCTGACGCAGTTCCGGTGACGGTGACCGATGCCGTCCCCGAGGCGCTCGCGGTGAGCGTGAGGGAGGCGGCAGCCGAGCCGGCGAGCGAGCCCGCTCCGGACGCCGTCGCTGCCAGGGTCAAGGCAGCTGCCCCCGACCCGGTTACTCCTCCGGCCGCTCCTTCGAGCACTTCGAACAACACCAGTTCGCTTGCACGAGAAGCGGACGCTGTTGCCCCGGTCGTCGCCGAGCCCGTGGCGGTCGTCGTCCCAGTGGCGATGTAGAACCGCCCGGTCGACGAGGTGTAGAGGAAGTTCGTCGCGTACTCGGTCAGGGGGGATTGTGCTGTAACCGTTGTCCCCGAAGCTGTGCTCAAGCCGTAGATCAGTAGGGAGCCGACTTCTTCGACAGTGACTGTCGTAGTGAGCGTCCCCGAGAACGCTGACGTCGCGGCAGCCCCACCGATCGGATCAGTGGTGTCGACCCCGGTGAGCACGAACACGTACAGACCGAAGCCCTCGGAGGTGTTCCCTGAGGCAGTTACGGTCATGGCCGCCGAGGTGGCCGACAGCGCCCAGACGGCGTTGATCGAGTCTCGCGTTCCACTCGACGCGATGGCGTTCCAGGTCAGTGAGCGCGAGTCAGAGATCGTCGGTATGTCTCCGGCTGTGGCTTTCGCCGCGATCGCGATGATGATCGATCCAGCAGGAGGCGTGAACGAGGCCGTCGTCACCGACGTTCCGTCAGCCCGTGCGTATGCCGGGCTCGTGCCGTCGATGGCGATGGCCAACGCTCACACCTCCTGCTGGGTCACGGTCGGGTGGATCACCAGTTGTGCCTGCGGCGGATCAGGCAGCCGTGCTGAGGGTCACGTCCAGATCGCCGATGGGGATGGTGAAGTCCGACCCGGCCGAGATCGCGGCGGCCGTGAGGGTACCGGAGAACAGGAAGGTGCCGGCCGAAGCGGCGGACCACGCGGAGAAGTGGCTGTAGTCCTCCGAAGTCGACACGGCCGGCCAGGTCAGCGCCGCGGTGTTCGAGATCGAGCCGGTCGTGGCCGCCGAGCCGAACGTCGCCTCGATCCGATCTGTCTCGCCCGCGGCGTTCGCGGTACCGGCTGCTCCGGGGTCGCCGAGGTGGAGCTGCACGTAGACAGCCGCTGGCTGGGTCCAGGACGTGTTCCGGCACAGCGCGTTGAGGATGGCGGCAGCGGTTGCCGCCGAGAAGCCGAGTGCCATGGGTCGGTCACCTCTTCATGGTTGTGGCCCGGCCAGCCCTGGCGTCGGGCTCTTGGGCGGAGTCTACGACTCCGGGGGGTGAGGGGTGGGATCAAGAAAAACGAGAGCCCAGCGACGGGGGACATCGCCGGGCTCTCGCCACACACAACAGCACCGCAGGTGCGTCGTGGTTGTCAGGCTACCTGACCAACCGGGATCAGCTGTAGGTGAACCCGCCGGTCAGCACAGCGTCTCCGCCGACCATGGTCACGGTCACGTCGACCGCTCCGGCAGCGTGTACCGGGCTCGTGACGTTGATCGTCGAGTCGTCCACCACGGAGAAGGCCACCCCGGCGTCCGTGTCGAAGTTGACTCCAGTCGCTCCGGTGAACCCG
>CAYXQW010000589.1:0-1664 GCA_964466695.1 uncultured Bdellovibrionales bacterium | reverse complement strand
CCAGTGCGTCAAATTCATCTCCGCCTGCGTAAACGGAGACGGCAGCCGCTGCGCCTCCCAGCTCCCGGGCGCGAGCTGCGAGGGCCTGCCTCTCGGCGCCATCACGCCTTGCAAGAACGACCCCGCCCTCACGGTATGCGACGGCGGCTGCCAGGAGTGCATCGAGTCGGACGGCGACCGAGTCTGGAGCGTGTGCCGCACGGACCTCTGCGTGTTGGGCCTCCTTCATAGCTGCAATTCTTGTGACGAGGACTGCGCGGAGGAGGTGGTACACGCGAGCACGCCGGCGTGCGCGGCGCACCCTGACGGCGACCGTTACGTGTGCACGTATGTGGGCGCGTGCGACCCGACGTATGAGGACGAGAACGTGGACAAGTCCGACGGCTGCGAGTGCACGGACTCTCTGCGCGCGACCTTCTATCTGGACGAAGATTCCGACGGCTTTGGCACGATGCAGGCGGTAGGCTACGGGAGCGACGGTGCCTCTCCTGTTACAAGAAGCCAGTGCACGAGCCACAGCGGTTATGTGGATAACGCGACGGACTGCGCGGACCTTTTCCCTACGATTTTCCCTGGGGCGCCGGAGCTTTGCGACGGTTTATCCAATAACTGCGACACTTGGGTAGCCGGCGCGCCGCAGGTTCCGGTGTACGAGCAAGACCTGGACGGGGACGGCTACCTCGCGTGTGTGAGCTACGTGGGCGAGATTTCGGGGATAGAAGGTGGCGGCGACTGCGAGCCAGAAAACGCCGAGGTTAGGCCGGGAAACCTCTCGCCGTATGGATGTTTAGAGGAGGACGGCTGGCTCTGCGAGGCGGGGGCGATAATGTGCGGCGGGGTTTGCGGGGACGGGATGCGTTTGGGGCTCGAGGCGACGAGCTCTCTCGCCTGTGACGACGCCAACCTGGACGAAGGCGACGGCTGTTCGGAGCTTTGCGCGATAGAGGTAGGTTTTGGGTGCGTGCATGTGCCGGACGGCGGCCGGTCGTATTGCCGCGAGCTGTGCGACAATCTTTATAACGACCTCACGGTGGTGGCGAACACAGAGACGACCTTGGACGTCCCCTCGGCGCTGCTTGCGAGCGCGGCGACGAAGGGCACGACGACCCTCACGCTAAGCACAACCAGCTCGGGCATTGCGGCGGGCGATTTTGTGGTAATTGTGACGACGCAAAAGAAGAGCGTCGCGACCTGCGAGGAATCCGGCGCCCTCGGCTTCTGGGAGCTGCGGGAGGTGACGAGCGCCAACGGCACGACGCTAACCCTCGACGAGCCGCTAACAAACACCTACGACCCGGCCGCGTATTATGTGCAAGTTGTAAAAGTGCTTTCGTACGGAAATGTTACGCTCAACGGGGGCGCGCGCCTCACGGGCCCGGAGTGGAACAGCGCGACCAGGCTCGGCGGCGTGCTCGCCCTCCGCGCGGACAAGCTCACGCTGCATCGGGGCTCGAGCCTGCACATGGACGCGAAGGGTTTTGATGGCGGCTTAGTGGGCGCGGAAGGCGCCTCGGCCCCCGAGGGGCCGTTTGGGCGAATCAGCACCGGCGACATCGGCGGCGGCAACGGCGGCCAGGGCGGCGCCCCCGGCGCCGACGGCGCGTCTTCGGGCACTATCGACCCCACCACCGGCGACCGCATCGGCGGCGCTGGCGGCAACGGCG
>CAYXQW010000588.1:0-1677 GCA_964466695.1 uncultured Bdellovibrionales bacterium | reverse complement strand
GTCGTTGATGACGCTAGTGCAGAGATCGATCTCGAAACCCAAGGGGGTGTCGCGACCTTCGCCGAGTGCGCAGATGAAGTCCAGCTTGGACGCGGTGGCTATGGGCTCCGTCTCCTCGATGTGGCTCTGGCGATGGATTATGCCGAGCGGCGAGTAGGGGAAGGAGAAGTCGCTCAACAGGCGGGCCTGGAGGGATGTGGCGAGCAAGTGCGGGTAGGTCATGGGGAGCTCGGCGCTCGGGGCGAAGCCACACAGCTTGCGGTAGCGCGCGAGGTGCGCGAGGTCGATGGCGATGTCCTCGGCGCGGGCGATGAGGCGTGGGAGGGCGCATCGCGGGCCCTTCTCGGGGCGCCTCGCGAGGAGCTTCCTCACGATCATGCGCGGGTAAGTCGCGATGAGCGAAGGCAGCTCGTCGAATACTCGCTCTGTCGTTAAACCGCCGGTGCTCATGGCGTGCTTTAGAAGCTTATGCTCTTGAACACGAAGGGATAGCTCACCACTACTTCGCCGCCCTTGGGCTGTGGGAAGCGCCAGGTGCGGATCCGATCGAGGATGCAATTGATGGCGGTGGTAGACTCGAGGCTCGCGAACTTCTGCCGCGCGGCGCGCACCGAGCCGCTCGTGGTGACGGTCCACTCCACCTCGACCTTGCCCGAGAGCCCCGGCTTGCTCAAGAGCTCACGCTCGTAGCAGCGTTGGATCTGACTGACGTTCTGGTTGATCACTTTTTGGATGGCGTCGCGGTCGAGGCTCCCCTGGCCGGCCGAGCGCATCGCCTGCGGCATCTTCTGCACCATACCACCCACGCCGCGCGTACCTTTGCCCGAGAGTCTCCCGGCGCCGCCGCCGCCGCCGCGCAGCAAGGCCGCGCCGCCCTTGGTCACGAGCCCGCCGCCACCGCCACCGCCGATCAAGATGTCAGAGGTGGCGACGTTGCTCGCGAGCCCCGAGACGCGAAACCCGCGCGAGCCCGAGGGTGCGTTGGCCGCCGATAGGTTGGAGACGGCCGCGAGCGCCGCGGCGGGTCCCGGGGCGGCCGAGCTTCCGGTCTTGGATAACAAGCCGAGCACGCCCGGAGGGGCCTTGGCTGTACCTCCGGCGCGTGGTCGCTTGCTCGGCGCCGCCTCGAGGCGCTTCGCGACTGGCTGAGCCGCGGGTTGCGGCGCGACCTCGACCTCTTTCTCCTCCGGCGGTGGAGGAGGAGGCTCTTCGAGGCTCATGTCCTTGTCGAGCTTGACCTCGGCGAAGCTCTCGACTTCGGCGGGGGCGGCGCTCGGGTGGGAGGGCATCAAGACCCCGAGCAAGAGCAACAAGAGATGTCCGGCCAAAGAGCCGCCGAAGGAGCGCATCACTATGCGATCCGGGCGGACGCGCGCGTGCAGCGGTCGTCTGTCCGGGGGGAGCTCGGGAGGGCGCAAGAAGCTTATGTGATAGGATCGTTCTTCGTCTTCTACGGACGCGGTCTCGCCGCGCTTTACGCTCACCTGCAAGGTGCCGCCGCGTCCGGTGCGGGCGATCTCGGCGATGTCCACGGCGTGCCCATCTTGGAGAACTTTGCCGTGTGCTTGCGCGCTCAGGGTGAGGCGGCCCTCGTTGCGACCCTTGAAGACGATCAGCCGCCGCCGCCTCGAGGCGCGCCCGCCGATCGGGACGAAGAACGCCTCGCCCGGGCGTAAG
>CAYXQW010000587.1:0-1679 GCA_964466695.1 uncultured Bdellovibrionales bacterium | reverse complement strand
CGGCCTCGGCGCCCGCGCTGCCGTAGCCATAATCGAAGCTATGCACCCTTGTCACAACGTGACGCACCCGCGCGCGCACGCGTCCCGCGCCGTGACCCTCGCGAGCGCGGGCGCGCGCAAAGAGGCAGCGGCGCTAAAGCGCGAGCTTTCGCTCATGCTCGCGTCTTCGCCCAAAGCTCGCGCATCCAAGCCTCGATCTCGCCCGCGCCGCGCGGGATCGAAAAAGTGAGCACGCGGCAGCCGCTCTTGGTCACCACCACGTCGTCCTCCACCCTGATACCGATGCCGCGATAGCGCGGGGGCACGGTGAGATCGTCGACCTGGAAGTAGAGCCCCGGCTCCACCGTCAGCACCATGCCCGCGGCGAGCTTACCCTCGCGGTAGAAGCTCGGGGGCAAGCCCTCGCCGTCGTGCACGTCGAGCCCGAGGAGGTGGCAGGTGCCGTGTAAGGTGTAGCGGCGATAAAAGAGCTTCTGTGGATCCATGGCCTCATCGAGCGTCATCTTCAAGACGCCGAGCTTTATGATTCCTGCGGCCAGAACGCGGCTCGCCGCCCGGTGCGGCGCCGAGAAGTCCTCGCCTGGCTTGATAGCGGCGAGCGCCGCGGCGTGGGCTTCGAGCACGAGGTCGTAGAGCTCGCGCTCGGCGCGCCCGAAGCGGCCGCTCACAGGCAAGGTGCGCGTGACGTCAGCGGTGTAGAGCTCCTCTGTCTCCACCCCGGCGTCGATGAGCACGAGCTTTTTACGCGCGAGCCGGCCGTCGTTGCGCGTCCAGTGCAAGACGCAGGCGTGGGCGCCCGCGGCGACGATGGTGCCGTAGCCTACGCCCGCGCCGCGCACCCTCGCCTTCGCGTCGAAGGCGGCCTCGAGCTCACGCTCGCCTTTGGCCGTTGGCAAAGCTTCGATGACCGCGGCGAGCGCCTCCTTCGTCGCCGCGGCGGCGCGCACGATGGCGCGCACCTCGCACGGATCCTTGATGAGGCGAAACTCCGCGAGCTTGGTCAAAAGCTCGCGATCCGCGCCCGCGCGCGAGCGCACCTTACGCTCGACCACCTCGTCCACGCCGCGCAAGATACGCACCTTCTGTCGGAGCTTGCGCGCGCGGGCCAAGAAGCTTTCGAGCTCCGTCAGCCCCACGCAGCGCTCCACGCGAAAGCGCGCGCGGCTATCTTTGACGCCGAGGCGCGGGCCCACCCAGAGCTCGCCCTTGCTACGATCCGTGAAGAACGAGCTGTCTTTGCGGCCATTGTTGGGCGCGACATAGAGCCGGTGCTCGTGCGGTCGCCCGCGCCGGGGGATGAGCACGAGGACAGACTCCGGGTCGGCGCACCCCGTGAGGTAGAAAAAATTACTATTCGGCCGGAAGCGGTACGGCGTGTCGGCGTTGCGGAGCTTCTCGCGCCCTGCGGGGATCACCAGGATCTCTCCCGGGAAGGCCGCGGCGAGCTTGCGGCGGCGCTCCGCGTGCGCGCGAAAGCTCGCAACGGGGCTCGGCTTGATGACCGGCCGGGGCCGCCACTTACTCATCATGAAGGCGAGGAACGCCGCTGGGGCCGTCGAGTCTCGTTTGCCGCTCATGGGAAGATGGCTCTAACAGGCACAAGGAGAGACGCGCAAACTCTGTTGACGAGAAAACGCCCCGTGTTACGCTTGATCGAAAACAAGGAGACCGAAGATGAC
>CAYXQW010000586.1:0-1680 GCA_964466695.1 uncultured Bdellovibrionales bacterium | reverse complement strand
CTTGCAGCTTGGCGGCGGCGCGCCACAAGGCCCGCGAGACCGGGACGACGGCGTTGGCCGGAAGGTCGCGGAAATTGTTACCGCCGCGCTCGATCATCATCCGATCGAGCTTTTGCAGCTCGGCGTACTTGGTGAGATCGGCCTTGGCCCCGCGCAGAAGCGGCAAAATCACCTGGCTAACCGCCTTTACGGCCTCGGGCACCGCGGCCGTCTGCGCCTCGTCCTCACCCTTGGAGGCGCCCGCGGGGACGTCGCCCACCGTGCGCAGATCCCCCAGGCCGAGCTCGACCTCCACCGTGGGCTTACCCCGCGAGTCGAACGCCTCACGCGCGGTGAGGTTGAGCTCTGCCGTGTTGGTCACTTGTGCCATCGTTTCTGATCCTCCGAGATGTTGAGTTTTTGAAAACGGCGGTCCAGATAACGCGGGCCGCTCGAGGAAAGCAACCTCTCACGCGTTATCGCAAGCAAACCACAGCCGCTCCCTGACGGTCGCGGTTCTGTTGTGGTTAGTATTCGCGGACGACGAGGCGGTTTAGCACCTCGAAGGCTTTGCCGCTCGTCCGCGCCTGCAAGAGCAACAGCTCGTCCGCGCCTTGCCGCGCGCTCGCCCCCACGCTGCGCTGCCGAAGGAGCAGCTCCGGGCGACCGTCTTGCTGTAAATCGAGCACCGCGAGGAGCTTAGCCGTCGCGGCCTTGTTCGCCCGCGCCTTGCCGCCAAACTCCTCGCCACGCCACGTGCGCGCGTCTTTCTCGCGATAACGAAGCGAAACCGAGCTCTCGGTGGTCTTGACCAAAAGCTCCGAGCCTTGCCCGAAGGTGTACACCAACCACACGGCGTCCTCTTGCGGATCGCGGCCGAAGGCTTGCTTGAAGCGCTCCCGCGACTCCTCCACAGACAGGCTCGCAGGCGGCACGAACACGGCCGCCGGGCGCGAGAGAAAGAGCACCGGCTTGTTTACGAGCTGGGTCACCGCGTGCGCCCAATCGACGTCGTAACAATATTTGGCCCCGACACGTTTGCAGAAATCTCGTAAGGGCTCCTCGGGCATCTCTTCGCCGAGCCGCGCCCCCGCGGCCATAAGATCCATGCGCCGCACCCGCCCGAGCGGCTCGCCCTCGGAGCCGTAAGCGTACCAGGAGTCTTGCGCGGGCTCTGGCCCGACGGCGGTCACGGCCCCCGTCTCGCCGTCATAACTCGCGACGCCGGCTATGAGATCGGCCTTAAGCCTGCCGAACTGCAACGCCTCGATGCGCGCGGCGAGCGTAAGGTCGGAGGTGAGCTTCAAAGCTCGGCAAGAGAGCGTACGTGGCGGTCCGCTCTTAGCCAGCATGACCGTGCAGAAAGGCCCGCTCTCGTCGAGCAACACCACGTCTTCGCCGGCGGCCACCGCGGGGGCGTCGTCGCTCGACGAGACCTCCTGCAACACTCGGTAGTGCACGAGCACGTCCTGCCGCATCTCCTTGGTGCAGCCGAGCGCTTTTTGCAAAGTCGTGGCGCGCACCCCAGATCCAGCGACCGCGGCGCAACCATGCTGCGCGGCGGCGAGCGGCGACCAGGCGGCGAGGTAGGGCGCGACGCGGCGCAGATCGAGACCGCGCACGAAGTCCGGCTCCTTGGCGGCGGCGGCGAGCGTCGCCGTGGCGAGCTTGTCGGCGAGAGGCGGCGAGAGGCACGCGAGC
>CAYXQW010000585.1:0-1683 GCA_964466695.1 uncultured Bdellovibrionales bacterium | reverse complement strand
CGAGCGCGAGGGAGTTTACCGCGACGAAGCCCACGCCCACCGCGCGCTGATAGCGCGCGCTTATGCGGCGGCGCAGCGGCAAGAGCATGCACAGCGCGAACCAGAGGTTCGTGTAGCTCACCGCCGCGGCGTCGAAGATGAGGCCGCCCATAAAAGCGCGCGCGAGCGCTCTTGGGCTCATCTCGCCGAGCAGGGAAGCGTTGGTCGCGTAGAAGATCCCGCGGCACGTCGTATAGAGGAGCATCACCAGCAGGAGCCGGAGCACGAGCGAGGAGGTGAGCTCATTTCCGAGGTGGCGGCCGAGGGCGATCACGCGACGCATGATGCCGCGCTAAGTAGCGCAGCTTGGGCCGCGAGCAAAAGCCTCGAGGTCAGAGCAAAAAAAGGAGGCTAGCCAAGAACGGGGATAGACGTGTATATCCTAAAGTTATCGAGACGCCACGCCCAGCGCGACGAATCATTGCCAAATAAAAATCAAGAGGTGACCAATGTCAGGGCTCAAGCCGATACCTCTCGCTTCGAACGCAAGCTTTTTTGAAATACCGCCCGATGAGCAGTCATGTGAGGCGCGGGAAGCCGCCAAACCCGGAAGCAATCTGCTCTTGGCCAAGGCCCTCTGCTCCTCTTTCGAGAGCGAGCCGGCCCCGGTTTCCGCGGAGGCGCCGGTCGAGCCCGCTTCTGCTCCCGTGGTCGAGCCGAGCTACGGCAGCCCTGAAAACTACTATAGAGACGGCGTATGTCTGATCCCGGACGCGGTCGATAGAAGCCTGTCGCCGGAAAATCCGTGGGTAGTTCCTGCCCCTCCTCAAGCCCCGTCTCCGAGCGCCCCCCCTGCTCCTTCAGAGCCTGTGCGGTCGCCCATTCCCGCGAGGCCTGCTTCTGCTCCGCGTCCGCGCTACGTCGTCGACGAGGACGTGAAGCTCAACCAAGAGGTCTTCATTCGCTTGGGTTTGGATGTCGGCCCCCCAGGCGTAGATGGTGAGTCCGTGGACGGCAAGGCCGGCCCCTGTTATCGGCGCTGTCTTTTGGCGTTCGCCAAGGCTCACCCAGAGCTCGAGCTCAAGCTCCCGCCGCAGATGTCGCACCTCGAGGTGCGCGAGACGATCGAGAACCACCTCGCGGCGACGAGGGCCGAGATTTTGAAGGCGAATCCCGATAAGTCCGAGGACGAGCTTTTGGCCATGGTCACCGACTCCGAGCGCGAAGCGCTCGGGACGTCTGCGGTCGCGCCCGAGACGCGCGTAGCCGAAGCCGAAGTCGAGCCCGCGCCCGAGCCCGAGGTGGTCGCCGAGGCTGCTCCAAAAGAGGCGCCCGAGGAGGCCGCCGAGGCTGCTCCGGCGGCTGAGAAGCCCGACGATGCTTACGCGCGTGGCTATTTCGCGCGCGGCAGCGGTACGTCTGGCGGTTACGGTTGGACTCCCCCGGCTGCTCCTAAGCTTGGATAATCACGCTACGTCGCTGCGCCTGCCGAGGGCGAGTCGGTCGAGTTGATCGCGGATCGACTCGGAGAGCGCCCGGAACAGGCTGTGCATAAAGAGCGGTCGCTCGCTCAAGAGCTGCATGAGGTCGTCGCCGGCGAGCACGCGCAAGACGCATGGTGTCACGGCGGTGGCCGAGAGCTCGCGAGGCTTTTGATCTAGCACCGAGAGCACCCCGAAGGCGTCCCCGGCCCCGAGCGTGTCG
>CAYXQW010000584.1:0-1690 GCA_964466695.1 uncultured Bdellovibrionales bacterium | reverse complement strand
GACGCCCGTCAAGGCGGCGAGCAGGCGTGGAAGATGCTGGTCTCCTTGCTCGAAGAGTTCGGCCACCACGTGGACCACATGCTGCGCAACGAGTACTCCAGCGTGGCGGGAGATGCGCCGCTCGATGAGGGCGTGCGGGTCGCGTATGCCTTGGTGAACCTCGGCTGGGCCGATGAGGAGCGGTCAGAGTTCGCTACCTACACCGACGAAGTGGGCAACGAGAGCCCGATCGAGGTCGAGTTTGGCGGCTTGCAGCAGGCGATCGAGCGGTTCTTGACTCGCGAGCAGGAAGAAGACGACGGGCAAGCTGGGGACCTGGAGTTTTTCGGGCCCGGACGAGGCACGGGGCAGGCTTGGTCTTACGGGCACGAGAAGATCGAGGATTCGCTAACCAAGGCGAGTTTCGATGATGAACAGCGCAAGCTCGTCTATTTCGGCAACTGGCTGCGCGACAACTCGCAGATCGTGGACCCCAAGGTGACGCGCGGGCCGAGCGACCCGCCGTCACTCTACAAGTTCACGCGCGCCTCGCTCACCAAGGTCATGGATGTGTTGGCACGAGAAGAGTTTGGCAATCAGCCGGAGTTTCGTGTGACGCCCAAAAAGCTCGGCCTGTACCGCAACGATGAGCACATCGATAATCCGCTCGGTATCATAGACAGCAGAGCCATCGACCCCGATTTTCGTGGCGCCTGTACGCCGGTCGAGCTCGGTGTCGACCCTCGCACCCATATGAAGCGTTACATTCGCTCGGGATTGCCGAGCTCAACTCAGAGTCAGCGCCCCGCGCGCGACTATCGCGTGCAAGACGGCGACACACTGGAGGGCATCGCTGCTCGTGAGGGCATCACCTGGCAGGAGCTGGCGCAATTCAACTTTGGCACCTCACGGTCCGCCGAGGTCAATCTTCAACTACGTACGCGCGTGGGTTGTACCGAGCGCACCGCCGACGGCCAAAACTATGTCTTCACCAGTCGAGATCAGCCTGGCATCATTCGCCTGCCTGGAACCAATGCCCCCGTGGGCTCCGGTGAGGTAGCCACGCAAGGTTACGTCACGGCTATGAGCTACATTGAGCGGAGCCTGCGCGCCGCGGTGGCTACCGGCGAGACTGCGGAGGGCTATCGCCTGCTCGGGCAGGGGCTGCACACCCTGGAAGACTTCTACGCCCACACCAATTTCGTGGAGGTGGCGCTCTGTCACCTGGGGTATTCAGTACATGCGTGGGTGCCACTGCGGCCGCGCTCCACGCAGCTCCCGATCACCAGCGGCTCTTTTGGCGGGCTCGATACGGCCATGAGCTTGCTCTACTTGGTGAGCGAGAAGCTCTCTAAAGAAGGCGCCTGTAAGGCTGGAGAACAGACCGCGGGCAATAAGATCTTGATGATCTTGCTCGAGGACGCGGGGTGGGTGAAGACCCGGCAGTGGATCGGCGGCGTGAGCGAGTGGTTCAGGGATCTGGAGACACAGCACCCCAAGTTGGCCACCCTCTCCTGTAGGACGATCGGGGTATTGACGAGGATGCTTCAGGGAGCGATCGGCGTCGTGATTCAAGCCGGGGCTAGTCAAATCGACGATGCCCAGACGGCCTTCATACAAGACCCCGACAGCACCGACCCCACACACAGTCAGCTCGCCAAAGACCACCCCGATCACCCGATCCACGTCCTTTGCTCGGAACTCGCCGCGG
>CAYXQW010000583.1:295-1702 GCA_964466695.1 uncultured Bdellovibrionales bacterium | reverse complement strand
ATGCGGGTGGCGAGCTTCTATAGCGAGCAAGGCTTCTTCTTGAAGGCGGTCGCCGTCTACAAGCAGATCCTCAAGCTCGACCCCTCCATCCTCGAGGCCAACGTGCGCCTCGCCGAGCTCTATCAGCAGCTCGGCCTGCTCTCCGACGCCAGCACGCAGTATCGACAGCTCGCGCAGTTGTTCGAGCGCCAAAACCGCGTCGACGAGTGCCTCGGCATCCTCCGCAAGATGGTAGAGCTCGACCCCGACGACATGGCGAGCCGCATCAAGCTCGCCGAGCTCTACGCCAAGAAGGGCACGCTCGAAGACGCCAAGCGCGAGTTCTCCTTGGCCGCGGCGTTCTTCAAACGCCAACAACGAGTCGACGATTGGGTCAAGGCCGCCGAGCGCATGGTGTTCTTCTGTCCGGACGACATCGACACCCACCGCGAGCTGGCCGACATCTACATCAAGAAGGGCGACGCGAAGCGCGCGCTCGCCAAGCTCCAGGTTTGCTTCAAGCACGACCCCGAGGACACCCAAACCCTCGAGCTCCTCGCGAGCGCCTTCGAGGAGCTCGGTCAGGCGCCGAAGGCCAGCGCGGTGCTCAAGGAGCTCGCGCGGCTCTACCACGCGCAGCAAGACCCGCGCTTTCTGGGGGTGCTACGCCGCATCCTGGAGAACGACCCCAGCGACGCCGAGGCCAAGCAGGCTCTCGCCACGGCCAGCGCCAAGGAGAAGACCGCCCCCGCCGTGGTCGAGCCCCCCCACGCGTCCGCCGAGCCGCCACCTATCGACGTCACCGACGAGGCCTTGCCGCTCACGCAAGAGGCGAGCCTCGAGCCCACAGAGCCTGTCAAGACCACACCACTGACCCCCGAGGAGGCCGCGGGGCAGATGTTGGTCGAGGCCGAGATCTACATAAAATACGGGCTGCGCGAAAAAGCCCTGGAGCAGCTCGACCGCGTCCTGCAAGCAGCGCCCGATAACCGCGAGGCGCGCGGCAAGAAGAAGCTCTTGCTGATCGAGCAAGGCGACCTCAAAGGCGCCGCGGGGGAGATATGGCTCATGGCGAGCGCCGCGAAGAGCGCGGGCACCGACTCCCTCTACCGCGAGGATCTCATCGAGCTCTTGGAGCTCGACCCCGCCCACAAGGACGCCAAGGACGCGCTCGCAAAGCTCGACGGCACCGAGACGGCACCGGCAGCGCCCGAGGCGACGGAGGAGGAGACCGACTTTACGGTCGACATCGACCTTGCGGACCACGAGCCGCCGAAGCTCGAGCTCGAGGTCGAGCTCGACGCACCTGCCGCGCCGCTTGATCAGGACGTATTCCCCCTGACACTCGATCTGGAAACCGGCGAGTCTTCCGCCGAGACCGCGCCGGTCGCGAGCGAGCCTGCACCCG
Organism: uncultured Bdellovibrionales bacterium; assembly: GCA_964466695.1. GTDB lineage: Bacteria > Myxococcota > XYA12-FULL-58-9 > XYA12-FULL-58-9 > JAFGEK01 > CAYXQW01. Next base: position 315 of record CAYXQW010000583.1, on the reverse strand, counting down.
TGCTCGACACGCCTGAGCCT
>CAYXQW010000583.1:0-285 GCA_964466695.1 uncultured Bdellovibrionales bacterium | reverse complement strand
AAGCCAGAACCCGCGCGCGCCCCCCAACCCCTCGCCTTCGACGACATCGACGCCTTGTTGGCCTCGGCCGTGCCGAAGAAGCGCGCCAGCGCGCCTACCACCGAGGCGCGCGCAAAGCCTCCCGCCGTAGAACCTCCTCCCGCCGAGACCTTAGCTGACCTCGAAGGCGAGCTCGAAGAGGCACGCTTCTATCTCTCCACGGGGCTCCTGGATGAAGCCCGGGAAGCTATCGCGCTGCTGCGCGAGCGACTCCCCGAACACCCAGGGGTGCAAGCCCTCGTGACC
>CAYXQW010000582.1:0-1733 GCA_964466695.1 uncultured Bdellovibrionales bacterium | reverse complement strand
AGAAGAAAGCCCAGGCGCAGCGCACCCTTTGACACCTCGTCTCTTCTTGCACGCAAAGGAACTTCCATGAAGCTCACCCCCCTCTCCAAGCTTTTCATCTCCTTGGTCGTTCTCGTCGTCATCGGTTACACCGGGTGGAATTATTTCGGAGACGAGATCCGCTGCTGGTCCTCGCCCGAGAACTGTCGCGAGAGCACCTTGGGAGGCAACACCCCAAAGAAGGTAGACCGCGCGATCGGCCGCGAGGACTTCTCGGCGCTGGCCTCGGCCCCCGCCGACCCCTCGCGCAACGAGCGGCCCCTCATCGCGACCGCCGGGGCGCTCGCCCAAAAGCGTCTCGGTCGCCCGCTCGTCGTCGGTATCAACACCTGGGCCGGGCACGCCCCGGGCATCGTCGCCAACCTCGGCCTCGCCGGCGGCAAGCCCCGCTCGATTTACAAGCAAGAGTACGGGCTCGACGTCGAGTTCAAGCTCCTCGACGATCCCGCGGCCAAGTTCGCCGCCTTCCAGGCCGGGCAGATCGACGTCATGTGGGACACGGTGGACTCCTGGGCGCGCGAGGCCTCGGTGCTCGCCGAGGGCGACGTACGCGGCAAAGCCATCATCATGCAAGACTGGTCGCGCGGCGGTGACGGCATCGCCTCGCTGAGCTCCATAACGAGCGTCGAGGGCCTCGCCGGCCGCAAGATCGCCACCACCGAGTTCACGCCGTCGCACTGGCTCTTGCTCTATGTGCTCTCACAGAGCGGCCTTCGCCCCGAGCAAAAAGCCCAGATCGAGCGCGACCTCGTCATCACCCAAGACGCCCCCGCCGCCGCGGCCATGTTCAAGAGCGGCAAGGTCGACGCCGCCGTCACCTGGGAGCCGGATCTCTCTGGCGCCGTGGCCGCCCGCGGCGACGACGCGCACATCTTGATCTCCACCACCGCCGCGACCCACGTCATCGCCGACGTGCTCGTGGCCCGCGCCGACATCATCGCCTCGGCCCCCGAGACCTTGAAGGCCTTCGTCGGAGGGTGGCTCGACGGCATCGATTACATGAAGAAAGACCCGGCGGGATCGAACGCCGTCATCGGCGACGCCTTGAAGCTCGACGGCGAGACGGTCTCAGGCATGCTCTCGGGCTTGAAGCTCACACCCTTCGCCGACAACGCGCAGTTCTTCGGCATCACGGGGCAAAAGGCCCACTTCGAGACCTTGTTCGACACCGCGTTTCGCATCTGGCGCAAGAAGGGCGTGGTCACGCGCGTCGTCGAGGCGAGCGAGCAATACGACAAGCGCTTCATCCAGGCGCTCGCCGACAAGTACCGCGGTCAAGTCGTCGATGAGCCCAAGCTCACGGCGCGCAAGCCCTCCGCCAAGGACACGCCGATCATCAACAAGACCTTGTCCATCAACTTCACCCCCGGCTCGGCCGAGGTCATGCCCGGGTCCTTGTTCACGCTCGACTCGCTCGGCGAGACCATGGTCTCCTTCGGCAGCACTTATCTACGCATCGAGGGCAACACCGACGCCACCGGCCCGCGGCCCGTGAACGTCGCCCTGTCGCGCAAGCGCGCCGATGCGGTGAAAGACTATCTGGTCAAGACCTTCGGTATCCCCGCGGCGCGTTTTCAGACCCTGGGGCACGGCCCTGACAAGCCCGTCGCCCCCAACACCACCGAGACCGGGCGCCAGCTCAATCGCCGCACCGACATCAAGGTCATCTTGGCCACCGAATAAGAGGGCTCGAC
>CAYXQW010000581.1:0-1736 GCA_964466695.1 uncultured Bdellovibrionales bacterium | reverse complement strand
TCTAATGGAACTGATTACAGTCTAATAGATACAACGGATAACTTAATTTTAACTTGGGATATAACATCTGTAAGTAACGGTTCATATACACTAAAGGGAGAGGTCTGCGAAAAAACAACAGATGATCTTTATTGTACTAATTTTTATCTTCCAGAATATTTTACAATTGAAAAAACTACACCTATATACTCCTTAACAGGTGATATTAAAATATCTTCAAATAATTCATTAACAAATTTAGCTAAAGCTGGAGATACAGTAACACTAACCTTCTCTTCAACAGGAGATATATCTTCGTCTCCAAGTTTCTCTTTTTATTCTGGAGGGTCAGAAATATCTGATAGTGTAGATTATTCAAATGAAGGAAATGATTGGACAGTGTCTTTTGTAGTTAATGAAAACGATACTGATGGTATTATCGACTTCATAATAGGTGCTGGTAATTTAGATCTAAATTATTCTGAAACAACTGATAGCTCGTATGTCACTATAGATGTAACAAACCCAGATGATCCAACTGCAAACCCAACAGCAGGATCTTACGACTCAAGTCAAAACATATCTATAACTTCTGATGGAAGTTCTCTAATTAAATATACAACTGACGGTTCATCTCCATCATGTTCTACTGGAACAACCTACTCCCAAGAAATCACTATATCAAGCCCAACAACCATAAAAGCTATAGCTTGTGATGAAGTTGGAAACTACTCCTCTGTTTCAACTTTTACGTACGAGTTTGAATACACATTAACTTATTTGGCAGGAAGTGGTGGCTACATTTCTGGATCAACTCCTCAAACAATAACTCAAGGAGAAGATGCTTCTGAAGTTACAGCAATAGCAAATAGTGGGTACCAATTCTTGAAATGGAGCGATGAGATAACTACAGCGTCAAGAACTGATACAAACATTCAAGATAATTTAGAAGTCACTGCAACATTTCAAGAAACAGAAAACAATGAAGATAACGATTCCGAATGTTCAAAAAGCAAACCCAGAGGAACTCCGAATATATATAAAACAATCTCTGATAAAAATAGTATAACTATATTTTTTACATCAATCGAAAATTTAGATAAATATTATCTCGATTATTCAACAAGAGAATCAGCCGATGAATTCAGAATAAAATTCGGTCCTAATCCCGCTGACAATCAAGAATACAAAATTAATAATTTAAATCCAGGAACTACTTATTACTTTAGAGTAAAAGGGAAAAATGGATGTAGAGACGGAATTTGGTCAGCAGTAAAATCCGCTACCACTCTGACAGAACACACTCCTAGCTTTTTTTATCGAGGTAATTACATAGATATTACAAATTTATCAATAGAAAATGCCAAACCTAATAAGTGTTCCCATACTATATCGTCCGGAGATACTTTGTGGAAAATATCTAAAGAAGTTTATGGAAATGGAAGCTTTTATCAACTAATTATTGATAACAACATAGATAAATATCCAAACATATTAAATAACTTAACAATTGGATGGGAACTAACATTTCCCTGTGAAATAGAAGAAGAAAATGAAAATTCTTATGAAGATAAGACTAAAGAGATAAATAATTACGACATTTTAATTAAATTATTAAACGGCGACGATCCTCTTGAAGGAGCAAAGGTTCAGATATTCTCTAATCCAAGAGAAGGTACTACGGATAAAAATGGAGAAGTTATCTTTAAGAATGTAGAAAAGGGAGAACATAATCTTAAAATCTCCTATAAAAACTT
>CAYXQW010000580.1:0-1740 GCA_964466695.1 uncultured Bdellovibrionales bacterium | reverse complement strand
AGCAACAACTGTCAGCACGCCCTTGGTTGTCGGAGAGAGCGCGACGCTCGCGGTGAGCGGCTATTGGGGTCCTGATCGCATCTTTGTGGCTGGCTCTGGACCTCGCAACTGGAGATCGGATCAAGCGTACGTAAGCCTCGCGGCGTCGCAGGCAAGAGAGCTGCAAGCGACCGTTGTCTCCGGGCCTCTTCAAACCCTCACGTTCACGGCCGGTGGCCCGTACGGGATGTATGAATTTACACCGCTGCAAGACCTCGTCGCGGCGGACAACGAGTCGCCCTGCCCCGAGTCGCTCATGCAGATCTCGAGCGGCTATATGTACAACGCTCCTCGGAACACGTGGCTTACACGAGGCCCAAGCGTGTTCGACGACCTCACCAACGTGTCTCGCCGACTTGCTTCGAGCTTCGCGGCCCAGTGTGACCTGAGTCTCTTGAGCGTTGACGACCCCTCCAAGGCAGATCCGATTGCTTGGGCTTCCACAGGCGAACGAGGCCGCGCGCTCGCGGCGCTTAATCTAGGCGCGCGAAATGTCGTGGCTGGCGATCTCATGTCCAACATGCTCGAAGCCGGTCAGGTCGCCGTGTTCGACTTGACGAACGACAGGGTGACTCGTGTGGGCACCATCCCCCTCGTGGACGAGCCTGACTTCACCACCGCGAATCAGCACGCCTACTTTCGAGCCGCGTTGTCTGATCCCGTGGCATCGCTGGGCGTCTCGCGTGATGGCGTTCTGTGGGTGAGGACAACCGAGCTCTCTTCTGGCACCGTCCCGTGTGAGCAGCGTCCCTATGCGTGTCCGGCCGGAACCGACCCAGGGCTCATCTCGTTTACGGGCAGTCTGTCGGTGAAGCCCATGCTGGTGGCGACCGATTGCTCCATGTCTCCTTCGAGTCCCTGCCTGTCTACATCCTTCAGAGCGGCACAGGCGCTCGTACCAGATGGAAGCGCGCCAACGGTGGGCCGCACCGCGCTCTCTGTCAGCGGCACCGAATGGTCGCCCATCGTCGTAGACCAAAACGGGCAGGTGTCGAAGTTCGACTGGATCTATAGCGGTGGTGGCACTTCGTTGTTTTCGAGCTCCATTGGAAGCCTTCCTGGACCACTCGCTTCCGACAATCGATATCTCTCCGCTGCCGCCGAGCTTGGCTATGCCGATCCTGTCAACAAAACGGGGCGATTGATCATGGTCGCCGCGACCTACGACGACGACGACCCTTCCAATGATACCGCCCTTTGCGGTGGCGGCGTGCACTGTCACGCACCCGAATCCTTGCTCGCGGGATTCAGCGCGCAAGCGGACGGAACCTACGTGGCGAGCTTTCTGTCGGGCGCTCGAGGTGATTTCAGTTTTTCGGCATACGCACAGATGCCTAAGACGGCTGCCGTGTTGCTTGCGCCGACCCCGGTGCTGCTCGAAAACTTCATATTGCCGAGGCCGCTCATGAGTCGGTTGGCACCGAATGGCGCCGTCATGGGGACCGACGTTACGTTTCACGACTTGCGAGAGCCCGCGATCGGGCAGGTCAAGATCAACGTTCGTTACCTCGTGCCCGAAAATGGCGGCAGCTCGTTCTCCTCCGCGACGATCGACTTGCCGGCGTTGCAGCAACTCATAGATGATTCGTCGCTCGGTATGAGCCCGCGTAGCACCTTGGCCTTGCGGGTGTTCGTGGCCGATACACAAGGATCCGAGGTCGTACTTTGGCCAAGCAGTCTCAAGATCGCATCGACAGGAGA
>CAYXQW010000579.1:0-1742 GCA_964466695.1 uncultured Bdellovibrionales bacterium | reverse complement strand
TCTCCGCTCGGAGGGCGCCGCACGATAACTTCGCACTTATCCCCAAATCACTTGAGAACATTGTCTTTCTTGAACTTTTGAAACGGAGAAAAGTTGTGACTATACAACCTACCTCGAGCAGCCCTGTGGTGGTCTCAGGCGGCGCCGTCACGAGCAGCAGCACCACTACTACTAGCACTACGGTGGTAACGCAGCAGCAGGTCGGGGTGACCGACGGCGGCGGTTTTGGCGGCACGCTCGTGCCTGTCGCTGGGGGCACGAGCGAGTGGTTACCGCAGGGTCTCCCTCCGGAGATTGCCTCGGAGCTTCTGGCCTTGCAGGAGGCGGCGGGCGTGATCATGGGCGAGATCGCGGCGCCGGGAGATGTCGATATCACGACCAATCAAGCCCTCGCGATCGATGATTTTTTAGACGAGGCCATGGCCATGTTGCCGAAGCTCGGGCAGCTCTTGCAGAGCCCGGACCCCGAGGTTCAGGCGAAGGCTCACGAGGTGCTCGACGCTTTGTGCGCCGGCATGGAGAAGGCGCAAGACTTTGCCGCCGAGGGCGAGTTCGGGTGGGTCACGTCGAACCTCCTGAAGGGCTTGGCGGAGCCGATGGAGTGGCTTCGGAGCCAGCCGAATCTCGGCGCCGTCACCATCGATATGAGCACCATCACCACGAGCACCACCACGACCACGACGCAGCTCATCTACACCGGCCCCGCGGTGCCGCCTGGCGCACCTCGGAGCTTCGAGCAGGGGCTCGTGAACGGCGTGAACGGGGGTGGTTTTCCGCTGGAGGTGGACGTCACGGCGCTCGTGCTCTGGCTCTTGCGCCAGTCTTATCTCGAGACCACGCTCGAGCTTCGCGATCACGCCGATAAGGTCAAGTTCTATAACGAGATCAAAAAGCAGATCCGCGAGGAGCTCAAGCTCCGTCGCGAGCAGGCCTCGGGGATGGCGGGCGAGGAGGACGAGGCGATGCTGCCCGAGACCTTCATACCCGAGAGCATCAACGATAAATACTATGGACGGGCATCGATGCCTGGCGCCTCCACCGAGGACATGACGCCGGAGCAGCAAGCGGCCTACGATGCCAACCAGCAAGCGCGCACCGACCGCGACAACGCCAAGGAGGCTTACGCGGCGTATGAGGAGTCGCTCGCCAACGCGCCGAAGACCGTGGCCGTCGAGCCCTGGCCGCCTTCCGGCATGCCGAGCTGGAGCGGGGGCAAGGGCTCGACCGGGCGCGCGGCCCAGGAGTACGGTGCTCAGCTCCAGCAGTGGTACGCCAGTCTCACACCCGAACAAAAGGAGTGGGTGCGTGAGCAGCTCAAGTCAGGCGCCTTGACTTTCAGCACGAGGTCTAAAGACCCGGACAAGTGGAATCCGGATGATATCCATAAAAGTAGCTCGGGCGGTACGCTCGACGCCGACGCCGACAGCGACGAGGCGGTCAATGCCTTTTTGCAGCAGTGCGCGGAGGATGCTGCGGGTGAGCTGCGGGACAAGATGGGGAGTAGTCAGTGCAGTGAACAATCGATCTCTTCTAACTTCTCCATCCCCTCCGAGGCCCCCATGGTCGCCGACAAGGCTTCGGTGCCCTGGCCTCCGGATGGCTACGAGGTCAACCTTGAGCTCTACCCCACGCCGGAGTCGGTGGCCGCGGCCACCAAGAAGGAGGGCGGCGATGGCGGTGCCTGGACCCCTGGGCAGATGGTCGAGACCAAGGCGGATCTCGACACCTACATCGAGAACCTG
>CAYXQW010000578.1:0-1749 GCA_964466695.1 uncultured Bdellovibrionales bacterium | reverse complement strand
AAGCCCGTCCGCTCGACGCCGATATCGACGAAGGCGGCCTGCATCCCCGGCAGCACCCGCACCACGCGTCCGCGGTAGATGTTGCCGAGGATACCGCGCTCGGCGACGCGCTCGACGTGCACCTCGACCGTGGCGCCGTTCTCGAGCAGCGCTACGCGGATCTCGGTCGGCGTCGAGTTGAGGACTAGAGTACCGCTCATCACGCTACCTCACACGCATATCCCCCTCACACACGCAGGCCTTGCCGCTTCAACATTCGTCGCAGGTTGGAGCGATCTATACCAGAGCGGCGAGCGGCCTCCGAGAGGTTGCCGCCCGTCACCGCCATCAGATCGGAGAGGTATCGGCGCTCGAAGTCATCGAGCAACGTGCTGCGCGCGACGCTGTAAGCGGCGCTCGAGAGCGACCCCATCGCCGCCTCGGGCTTGTAACGCGGCGAGGCGGTCCCGCCGGCGGCGATAAAGGACGGCAAGTGCACGACATCGACCTTGGGCTCGCCGCACAAGACCACCGCGTGCTCGATGGCGTTGTTGAGCTCGCGCACGTTGCCTTGCCAGGCATGACTCATGAGCGCCGCGAGCGCGGCGTCGGAGAATCCCACGACCTCGCGGTTGCTCTTATGCGCGGCCTTCCCGAGCAGAAACTGGGCGATGAGCGGGATGTCCTCGCGCCGCTCGCGCAAGGGCGGCAGCACGAGACGAAAGGTAGAGATGCGATAGAACAGATCTTCTCTAAACCTCCCCTCGCGCATGGCGCGCTCGAGATCGCTGTTGGTCGCGGCGACGATGCGAACATCGATACGGCGACTCTTGGTAGATCCGACCGGGCGCACCTCGCTCTCCTGCAAGGCGCGCAAGAGACGCACCTGGGTCGAGAGCGGCACGTCGCCGATCTCGTCGAGGAACAAGACCCCGCCGTCGGCGGCCTCGAACAGGCCCATGTGACTCGCCACGGCGCCGGTGAAGGCGCCCCGCTCATGCCCGAACAGCTCGCTGTCGATGAGCGTCTCGCTCATCGCCGCGCAATTGACGGCGACGAAGGCACGGTCACGGCGGCTCGATTGGGCGTGCAGGGCCCGCGCGGCGAGCTCCTTGCCGGTGCCGCTCTCGCCCGAGATCAAGACGGGCGCGGTAGAGTCGGCGACCTGCGAGATCAAGTCGCGCACGCGGCGCAAGGCCCGGCTCTCACCGATCAACGTGGTCGCGGGGCTCAAAGCCTCGAGCTTCGCGCGCAAGCTCTCGTTGAGCGCGCGTAAGCGACGGCGCTCGATGGCGCTCTCGATGCGACGCACGGCCGCGTCCAGATCATCGATGGGCTTGCACAGGAAATCATACGCCCCCGTACGGATGGCTTGGACGGCGGTCTCGATCGTGCCGTGCCCCGTGATCATGATCGCCTCGGCGTCGGGCTGTATTCGCCGCAGCTCCTCGAGCAAGCTCATGCCGTCGAGCCCCGGCATGCGCACGTCGAGCAGCGCCACGTCGACGTCGTGCGTCTCGAGATAAGCGCGCGCCGCGACACCGTCGGAGAAGAGCACCACCTCGAACTTGCTCGCGAGCACCTCATGCCATGACTCGAGGATCACCGACTCGTCGTCGACCACCAGCACGCGCGCCTTACCACTCGCTGTCTTGCTCATCGCTTCTCACCGCTCCTCGGCAGCACGGCCTCGAAGCACGCCCCGCCGAGCGTGCCCTCGATTAACCTTATCGAGCCGCCGTGCTCACACATGATGCCGTGCGAGATCGC
>CAYXQW010000577.1:0-1756 GCA_964466695.1 uncultured Bdellovibrionales bacterium | reverse complement strand
TGGCCGATCAAGGCCATTGTACCCCATCCCCAGAACCGGCCGGTGAGGAAGAACGCCAAGTTCCAGGAGCTGCTGGACAGCATCAAGAGCAGCGGGATCCAGCAGCCCTTGATCGTTAGGGCGATCGCAGGCCGGCAGGACCGGGTCGAGCTATTGAGCGGTCACCGCCGCCTGGCGGCCGCCCAGGACGCGGGACTGGCGTGTGTTCCGGTGGACCATCGCGGCGAGATCTCCGACGCCGAGGCCTTCGACGTCATGGCGATCAGCAACCTCCACGAGGAGCTCTCGCCCCTGGAGGAAGGGCAGCGCGCCGCGCTGTGGCTGGACCACTACGATCAGGACGCCCAGGCCGTGGCTTCAAAGCTCGGCAAAACTGCTCGCTGGGTGGTCGAGCACGCCCAGATCCACCGCAACCTCGTGGCCGACTGGCACCAGGCCGCCGAATCGGGTAAGACCTCCTACGGCTCCTCGCTCGCCGAGCAGCTCGATCGATGGACCGCCTCCCACTGGGCCGTGATCGCGCGATTGCCCCAGCGGATACAGCTCCAACAATTGAAGAAATTCCAGTCCGGCTCGTATTGTTCTTTCGATCGCTGGACGGTCAAGGACCTCGAAGAGCGGATCGGGCTGGAGATGCTCTCACTCGCCAAAGCGCCGTTCGACGTCGCGACCTGCAGGGACTGCCTGAATCGCACGGGCGCGCAGCCGGCGTTCCTCTGGGCCGACGACGTCGACGGGGCGGTGGGAGACAAGGAGAAGTGTCTCGACGCCAAGTGCTATCAACGCAAGTGCGAGAAGGCGCAGAAGGCCGAGTTCGCCGAGCTCCGCCGGCAGAAGAACTACCTCGACGCGGTGCCCCTCTCTACGCTCGTGGAGCCCAAGGACTGGTACAAACGCGCGCCGTATGACAAACAGATACGGGCCCTTAAGAAGGTCCACGGGAAGGATCTTCTGGCGGCCGAGGACGTCGAGGTCGTGAAGAAGCGCAAGGACTGGGACGTCTTCCCGGAGAAGCGCCCGAAGGACGTCCGCCCGGCGATCGTCGTGGCGGGCAAGGGCAAGGGGTCGGTCGTATTCGTCAAGCCGAAGCCGGCGAAGAAGGCCCCGAAGGGGGCCTCGCGGCCGGCGCGAGATTGGCAGGCGGAGGAGCGGCTGTGGAGGGAGAAGTGCAAGCGGCTGTACGAAGCCGTCCTGGCCCGTGACATCAACGTCTATCAGGGTCTGGCCGTCGCGATCCTGCTCAATCTGCCGTTCACGAGCCAACCGAAGGACATGGCCCTGCTGTCGAAGCACGGCGACGATTGGGAGTCGCTCGAAAAGACGTGCATCCGCCTGATCTGGGACCGGACGAAGGCCGCAATGGAGCGGGATTCCAAGAAGAGCTATGCGAGCGAATACGACTGGGACCAGCTCGTACCCGTAGCCAAGTTTCTCGGGATCGACGTTAAAAAGATCGCCGCCGAAGCCACGCAGGCCGTCGAGCCCAAGAAGGGCAAGAAGGAAGCTCCGGTGGAGGTGCCAGCCGGAGCGGAGATACCGGGAGTCTGCGGCATCTGCGGATGCATCGATGACGACTGCTGTAGCCGATGCGCGGCAAAACCGGCCGAGAGGCCGCAGAAGACCAAACCCTGTCAAGGGAGGAAGAAGAAATGATCCTCGGCAACGATGGCAATCCGATCGTAACGAACGCCGACCTGGCGGCGCGGTGCACGCAGGCGGCGCGGGGGCTTTGGATCGTCCACGGCAAGGGCATTCA
>CAYXQW010000576.1:0-1765 GCA_964466695.1 uncultured Bdellovibrionales bacterium | reverse complement strand
CGCTCGATACGGCCTTCGCAGAGGTGATGCAGGGCTGCGCCGCGGCGCATGCCAAAGAGGGAGCTTGGATCACCTCGGGGTTCATCGAGGCCTATGGCACCTTGCACGAGCGCGGGTGCGCGCACAGCGTCGAGGTCTGGCAAGAAGGCGAGCTCGCAGGCGGTCTTTATGGCGTGCAGCTCGGCGGCTTGTTCGCTGGTGAGTCGATGTTTCATCGCGTACCGAACGCCTCGAAGGTGGCCTTCGCGCACCTCGTGGCGCAGCTCGACGAGATCGGCGCCGTGCTCTTCGACTGCCAGGTGATAAACGATTACACCGCGCACCTCGGCGCCGTCTGCGTGCGGCGCGAGGATTATCTGCGCGCCTTGCCCATCGCCCTCAACGCCGAGACCCGCTACTCCGCGCAAAAATGGCCGCGCGACCCACCTCCCCCTGCGCGCCGCATGTCCGATCGAGATTGGCTCCTCGCCGCCGAGTCCACGGCCGGCGGCCGTGAAGAAAACGCTTGACGATAGCGCGCGGCAGATCGTAAGAGAGCGCACTTCGCGCGGCATTATGCCTCTCGCGTAATCCCCGGTAGCTCAGCTGGCAGAGCAAGCGGCTGTTAACCGCTGGGTCGTAGGTTCGAGTCCTACCCGGGGAGCCAAAATATACCGTCCACCAAGTAGGGTGGACGTTTTGGTTCACAGAAGCCTCGAGGCGACCCCTCGGGGCTTCTGCTTTTTTGGCCAGTCCTCGCGGGCATCTGCGCGCTCGCCGTCCTCGTCCCCGCTCTCCACGACCGCCGCCAGAGATCACGAGCGCCGCCGGCGGCGGCGTCTTCGCGGCCGAGAGTGCTCTCTGCGGGCCGCGCCGGGGAGAGAGCGCCAGAGAGCGGTTCACAGGTAGAGAGCGCGTTTAGCAGCCGAGGCGGGTTTGCTGCTAACCCGGCGTCCGCATCCTGGTTCCGATCCCAGTCGCCCCGCTGCGGGCCGCGTGGTTCACAGCCGGAAGGCAGCGCGCGGTCGCCCAGGAGGCCGCCGTCGTGGCCCACGTGGCCGCCCGTGGCGGCGGCGTGGGCGAGGAGGCTGCTGGTTGGCCATGGTCGCGCTCAGGGGGCTGCGTCGGGGGCTGGGGCTGCTCAGAGGCTGCTCCATGCCCTCCGAAGCGTCGGTCCCCGCGTGCTTTCGAACATGGTAAGGGCCGAGCGGACCACATCGAAGATCTCGGTGAACCCTCGCCCCTGCGACAGGACGCCGCTTCTTGCGAGCTGCGAAGCGAGGGACTCCCCCTGGTCGAGCAGTCGCTGATGGTGCGCCATGGTGTCGTCGAACGTGGCCAGACGGGCCTGGGCCACCTGCTGCCAAAGGCAGTGAAGGTAGTGGCGAAACGCTTCCCGCTCTGAGAACCCGGTCGCGCTGGGTTGGACGCCGGCGAAGAGCGGCGCGGCGTACGGACTGACGACGCCCGTCGTGGCGTTCATGCTCGCGAGCACGTTCTGTCGCCAAGCCGCGTCGAGGAAGACGGTCTTGTACTCGGACAGCGAGGTCGGGCAGTAGTACCAGGTAGCCCGACGGCGGGTCTCCTCTTCTTGCGTGGCCTCGAAGCGGTCGGGCGAGAACATCCGGACGTTCATCCAGGTGCCCGCAGCGACCGTGTTCACCGCAGCAGCGCCCAGGCAGAGCAGTTCGTGGTTGACGTAGCCGGCGAGAACCTTCTTCCCCGCGAGGCGCAGGCCACCGCACAGCTCGAGAACATTGGCGAGCCATGTCGGGTCTTCCACCAG
>CAYXQW010000575.1:0-1766 GCA_964466695.1 uncultured Bdellovibrionales bacterium | reverse complement strand
TGAACAATGCCGAAATGCAAGAGAAACTTGTGATCAATCATGAGGCTTTCGCGGGGATGACGCGGCAGGGGGGATGACGATTTTGCGAACGGTCAGACGACCTATGCTGAAGGCTCGCGGGCGAAGACGCGGGCCGTGTGCGCGATGAGACGGTCCTCGACCTCGCGCAAGGTCGGCGTCGTGTCACAGAGGCGGCCTATGGAGGTGACGCCGTGGTCCCTTAGCCCGCAAGGCACGATGAGAGAGAAGCCCGTAAGGTCGCGGCCGACGTTGAGCGCGAAGCCGTGCATGGTGGTCCAGCGCGCGATGCGCACGCCGATGGCGGCGATCTTGTCCTCGCCTACGAAGATGCCGCGCAGGCCCTCGCGCCGCTCGGCCATGACCCCGAAGTCTTCGCAGGTCGAAAGGAGCACCTCCTCGAGCTTGTAGACATAACCCTTCACGTCTTGCTCGCGCGGGCCGAGCTTGAAGATCGGGTAGCCCACGATCTGCCCGGGGCCGTGGTAGGTCGCGTCACCGCCGCGGCTCGCGAGGTGTAGGCTCACCCCGCGCGCGCCGAGCTCGTGCTCGCTATAGAGGACGTGCGCGAGGCTCGCGTTCTTGCCCGTCGTCACCACCGGCTCGTGCTCGAGGAGGAACAAGGTCTCAAGATCCGCGCCGTCGGCCACCTCGGCGTGCCTTCGCTGTTGCAGCTCGAGCATGGGCGCGTAGGCGATGCGGCCGAGGCGCTCGACGCGAAAGGTGGGGCGGGGGGTCATCTTCGCTCAGAGGAGCTCGGACTCGTCGAAGCTCTCGAGGTTGTGCGTGAGCTTGGCCATAAAGGCGTCGGCCACGGCGCCGTCCACCACGCGGTGGTCGAACGAGAGGCACAGGTACATGCGCGAGCGGATGGCGATCATGTCGTCTACCACCACGGGGCGCTTCTCGATCTTGCCCACGTTCAAGATCGCCACCTGCGGCTGGTTGATGATGGGGACGCCGAACAAGGCGCCGTAGACGCCCGGGTTGGTGATGGTGAAGGAGCCGTTCTGCACGTCATCCGGCTTGAGCTGCTTCTGGCGGGCGCGCGCCGCGAGCTCGCCGATACGTTTTTGCAAACCGAGCAGGTTGAGCTCGCTCGCGTTTTTGAGCACCGGGACGATGAGCCCCCAATCGAGCGCCACGGCGAGCCCGAGGTTTATATCACGGTGGTAGATGACCCGCGTGCCGTCGAGCGAGGCGTTGAGCGCGGGGAGCTCCTTGAGCGCGTCCACCGTCGCCTTGGCGATGAAGGAGGTGAAGGTGAGGCTCGTGCCGTGCTGCGAGGCGAAGCGGTCCTTGTGCTTTGCGCGCAGCGCCACGAGGTCGTGGACGTCGGCCTCCCACACCGTCTGCACGTGCGGGGAGATACGCCGCGACCAGAGCATGTGGTCGGCGATCTTTGCGCGCATCGAGGAGAGCTCCTCGACGCGGTCTCCCTCCCACGCGCGGGCGCGATAAGCCGCGGGCACCGCGGTGGTCGTGGGATCCGTCTCGGCCGCGGGCTTCGCCGCGAGGTGGGTGAGGATGTCTTCCTTGGTGATGCGCCCGCCGTCGCCGGTGCCTCTGAGGCTCGTAAGATCCACGCCGTGCTCGGCGGCGATCTTGCGCACCACGGGCGAGCTCTTGGCCGGCCGCGCCGGCGCGGCTGCTAGGACCGCGGGTGCCGCGGGCGCTTCGGGCACGGCTGCTCGCGGCGGCGGAGCCTTGGTCGGAGCTTCGTCTTCGGTGTCGATGAGCGCGACGAC
>CAYXQW010000574.1:323-1767 GCA_964466695.1 uncultured Bdellovibrionales bacterium | reverse complement strand
GTGGACATCGTCCTCAATCCCTTGGGTGTGCCGTCGCGTATGAACGTCGGCCAGATCTTGGAGACGCATCTCGGGTGGTCGGCGCGGGAGCTCGGTCGGCGGCTACAGAGCTTTGTCGAGCAAAATTACTCGACCGATAAGATCAAGCGCGAGCTCAAGCGTTGCTTCGACGCCGAGAGCCAGAAGTCCTTTATTGACGGGCTCGACGACGAAGATACGCGGCGTATGGCGCGGCGGCTGCGCAGCGGCATCCACTTCGCCTCGCCGGTCTTCGAGGGCGCCAACGAGAAGGAGATCGAGTCGGCGCTCGGTCTCGCCGAGCTGCCCGCACGTGGTCAGACGGTGCTCTTCGACGGCCGGACGGGAGAGCCGTTCGAGCAAGATGTCACCGTGGGCATCATGTACATGCTCAAGCTGCATCACTTGGTCGATGACAAGATCCACGCGCGCTCTATCGGTCCTTACTCTCTCGTCACCCAGCAGCCGCTCGGCGGCAAGGCGCAGTTCGGCGGTCAGCGTTTGGGCGAGATGGAGGTCTGGGCCATGGAGGCCTACGGCGCCGCGCATGCCTTGCAAGAGTTTCTGACCGTGAAGTCCGATGACGTCGTTGGTCGAACGCGCATGTATGAGGCGATCGTCAAAGGCGAGAATGTCCTCGAGTGCGGAGTGCCCGAGTCCTTCAATGTGTTGATGAAGGAATTGCAGGCGTTGTGCCTGGATATCGAGCTCATCGAGGACGACAAATCCCAGACCCCGACGACCTCGGGTGGCGGACGGCCGTCTTGAGCGTTGATGTTCGAGGTCGAGGCGAAGATTCGCGAGCGTTGTCACAAATGCAGCAACCAGGAGCGGGCGCAAAGTGAAAGACATCTTCTCTTTCTTTGAGAAACCGAAGGATCCGGTGAATTTCGATGCCATCAGGGTGTCGATGGCGAGCCCAGACAAGATTCGCGAGTGGTCTCACGGCGAGGTGAAGAAGCCCGAGACCATAAATTACCGTACCTTCAAGCCCGAGCGCGATGGCTTGTTCTGCGCCAAGATCTTCGGCCCCGTCAAGGACTACGAGTGCAATTGCGGCAAGTACAAGCGCATGAAGCATCGTGGCATCGTCTGCGAGAAGTGCGGCGTCGAGGTCATCCAGTCCAAGGTCAGGCGTGAGCGGCTCGGCCACATAAACCTGGCGACGCCGGTGGCGCATATCTGGTTTCTGCGATCGCTGCCCTCGCGCATCGGCGCGGTGCTCGACATGACGCTCAAGGAGCTCGAGAAGGTCCTCTATTGCGAGGCCTTCGCGGTGCTCGATCCGGGGCAGGTCGCGGGGTTACAGCGCGGCCAGCTTTTGAGCGAAGACGAGCACAACGACATCGTCGAGCAGTACGGCGTCGAGTCGTGCACGGTCGGTATGGGCGGCGAGGCGATCCGTGATCTCTTGCGCGCGGTGGAC
>CAYXQW010000574.1:0-313 GCA_964466695.1 uncultured Bdellovibrionales bacterium | reverse complement strand
CGCTATGTGTGCAGCTCCGCCAGGAGATGATCGAGACCACGAGCGACGCCAAGCGCAAGAAGGTGGCCAAGCGCCTGAAGGTCTGCGAGGCGCTTCGTGACAGCACCAACCGCCCCGAGTGGATGATGCTGGAGGTCGTGCCGGTGCTGCCGCCCGATCTGCGACCGCTGGTGCCGCTCGACGGTGGCCGCTTCGCCACCTCGGATCTCAACGATCTCTATCGCCGGGTCATCAACCGCAACAATCGCTTAAAGCGCCTGCTGGACTTGGGCGCTCCCGATATCATCGTGCGCAACGAGAAGCGTATGCTCCA
>CAYXQW010000573.1:0-1770 GCA_964466695.1 uncultured Bdellovibrionales bacterium | reverse complement strand
GCTTACCGATGAGACCCTCGACGAGCGTCCAATCCGCCGTGTGAAACCCCTCCATGCTCCCATCATCACGGAGGCGACCGAGCAGCCCGTAGGCCGCGTGCTCTGCCAAGAGCAAGACGAGCTCGTAAGAGCGAAGCCACTCGCCCGCCACCACTGCGGTGACACAAGATGGCGTCACCGCCGCCACCGGAGCCTCGCTCACCACGGCGTAGCTCCGCAGCGCGCCGGACTCGAGCACTCGCAAGCTCCGCAGCGTCCGCTCGTCGAAGACGAGCGACGGCCCACCTAAAAACAGCCAACCGCTGGCGTGCGCCTGACGCGACGCCTCGCGCAAGACGTCTTCCCGGATGAAAGAGACCAGCTCAGGAGGGAACACGGCATGGCGTGAGAGGCCCTTCTCGTCCTCGGTCACGCGCCACTTGCGCGCGTCGGCGTGGCCACGCGGCTCGCCGACCAAAAGCTCGACCGCTCCCCAAAAATCGAGATCGTCTAGGTGCAGCCGGCGAAACAGGCTGCGGCGCGCCTCGTCCAGACGACGGCGGCACGCCGCGAAGAGCTGATCCACGTCATCGCCATCACGCGGAAAAGCGGCGGCACCGAAAGATACGCTGACCGGGTGCTGTTCGTCGATCGCCCTCACCGCCGCATTGCCAGCGATAGCATCGCGCGCCGCACGGATCACGCCCCGCGCACCTTGGAAGTCCGTCTCGGGAGACAGCAAGAAGAGCTCGCCGTCGCTCACTTGCGCGAGCACGTCGATGTCGCGCAGCGCCGACCCCAAGACCTGCACGATCTGGCGCATCGCCTCCCTAAAGGCCGCCGGCGAGACGCTGTGCTTCAACCCCGAGGCCGTGTCGACCGTGATCTGCACGAGCGAGAAGCTCCGCTGATAGCGGCGCGCCTTGTAGAGCTCGCGACCCAAGTAGTCGACGAAGAAGGTCATGTTGTACGCGCTCGTCGCCGGATCGCGTAAGCCCACGCGCTCGAGGTGCTGATAACGCCGCGCGTGCGCGACCGCCGTCGCCGCAAAGTCGCCGATGATCCGCGCCCGCGCGAGGTCCTGCGCGTTGAAGCCGCCACCGAGCTTGTCGAACAAGGCCGCGACCCCGAAAAGTCGATGTTCCTTGGCGAGCGGCACGAGCATCGCCTCACCGAGCTCGGCCTGCCGCTGGCCTGCCGTGATGTCGCGCGTGGTCAACACGGGTAAGCCCCCGCCAAGCTCGGTCGCGAAGGTCATCTCGGTGGGCGCGAAGGTGAGCGGCAAGGTGCCAGGCTCGAGCAAGCCCCGATAGCCGTGCAGCGCGAGCTCGGTCCCCTCCTTGCGGGCGAGCCACAAGACCACCCCTTGCGCCGCCGAGATCTCGGCGAGCGTCTCGAGCAAACGCTCACAGACGGACTCGAGGTCGAGGCTCTCCATGATCCGCAGCGCGCGCTGATAGATCTGCTGCATGGAGGCGTGATGGATGTTCTCGTCGAGCAGCCGCGCGTGCTCGTCGTAGAGCGTCGAGCGCTCCTGCAAGCGATCGATGACGAGGAGCAGCTCCTCGCGCTCTATCGGCTTGACCAGATAATCGTAGACCCCTAGGCGCATGGCCCGCACCGCCACGCGCACATCCCCTGTAGCTGTGACCACGATCACGTCCTGCGCCGGGTTCTGGCCACGAATACGCTCGATGAGCTCGAGCCCGGAGATGTCCGGCAGCACGAGATCGACGATCAAGAGCTCGTAGCGACCTTGAGCGTACCGCTCCTTTGCCTCGGCGCCGCTCG
>CAYXQW010000572.1:0-1774 GCA_964466695.1 uncultured Bdellovibrionales bacterium | reverse complement strand
CGTGCAAGATAAAAGTTCTTGGTAAATACTTCTCAGAGTCTTCCGTTTCCCATAGGCCGAGAAGCTCCATGTTTTCTGGAGGCTCGCTATTCGGAGCTGCCATCCATGATCGCTTATAATAGTACGCGATGCTTACAGGCTTAGGATAATAGGCTATGAAGCCTAGCCAGAAAGGAATCGTAAAGAACGCAGAGAAGGCGAGAGCCACGAAGAGCGCAATCTGAAACCGTGTCGGCTTCTGCATTAGCTACCCTGCTT
The DNA here is from genome assembly GCA_964466695.1 of uncultured Bdellovibrionales bacterium. Taxonomy (GTDB): domain Bacteria; phylum Myxococcota; class XYA12-FULL-58-9; order XYA12-FULL-58-9; family JAFGEK01; genus CAYXQW01. The sequence continues at coordinate 1,516 of CAYXQW010000572.1, read as the reverse complement.
TTGCATCGACATTGAAGCTTCGTGTTTATGCTCTTGCTCCTCGACAGAGTTGATAATCAATCCTATGTCCTTGATGCGGGTAATGTCAGCGCAGGCGAAAGCTGCCATCTTTCCGACAGGCTGATAGTCGAGATAGTCGATATCCATTTGGAGTAGATCAGATAGGATCTCGCAGATATCACCGTCGCTATGGAAGATCACGCGCTTGCCGAAGTCTTTCGCCAATCGAATAAGCTTCTTGTAATAGGGCTTAAGCCATGAGCGCCAGTCCTCGGGCGACATGAACAGCGCGAGGTTTCCTGCGAAATCATCCCCGATATGAAAGTACTCAATGAAAGGATACTTCCGGAGAAGGGTCGTATTCCAATCCAGAAGCTCGTCGACGATGGGCCAGAGATCGGGCTTCTCGATAAGAGTTCGCTCGAAGCCTAGGAATCTCGTTGCCATCGTAAAGGGCGACTTGAAATTGCGGGTGCCAAATGGAATCCCAATACGGTATTCCTCCACGTTGTAGACCGAGAAGTCGAAATAGTCGACCAAGTGCGGCATGCGGATCTCGCCGGTAGGCTTCGAGACGAATGTGCCATGTGGCGTCGTTGTGTTCTGCCATCCGAAGTCGATGGGCTTTGTCTGCTTCGGAAATACGTTGGCGTAGAGCATTAGGATTCTTCCTTGCGCCCAAGGGCGGCCCTCTTGCGCGGCATGATTGATATGTCAAGATAGTGGCTCGACATTCCTAATGTGATCGTGTATGCCTTGCGACCGTGCGGTTTTGGCGTTCCGTAGGGCGTCCCCCGGCGCCATTCGGGGTGTCCCTTGTATACCGCGCGGCGAAAGGCTTCGATCAGCCGTGAGGGCGTATCGGCGTCCTCGGTCCAGGGAATCGCGCACATGTCGAGGTCGCGACCCATAGAGCCGTGCAGGGCGAGAGCGTAGCCATGTCGCCAGGCTATCCGCTCAAGTTGTGCATATATGCCCGCATAGAAGGCGGTAATCATGTCGTCTCCTTGCGCTCAAGAGCGGCTGGCGGTGCAATCTTTTGGAGTATTCCGCAAGCCGGATTCCCTGGGCAGTTTCCGCTCATGCCTGAGCATCCGATCTCGGCGCAGATTGCCTTTCGTTCGGCATCGGTCATGCTTTACTCCTTCGTATTACGCTCAAGGGTGGCGCGGGCCTCGGCCTTGCGGTTTAGCGCGTCCCGAAGCCATGTATCGATCTGCTCTTCGTTGACGTCAATTCCGTACCCTCGGACAAGCTCGGTCACGACAACAGGGAAGTCTAGTATTGCTTCCTGCGCGGCAACTAATCGCCGGTGAAATACTTCGGCGTGGTTGTATGCCGCCTCTTCGCCCTGGGCTCTGGATTGCGCGGAGGCGAAGCGAGAGATATCCGAAGCGAGCGCTATCGGCTCTTGATACATTAACGGCAACCCCTGGTCCATCCATGCTTGAACCAGTGCCCGTGCATCCTCTGCGGGCGGAGGGAAGGCGGAGCGGAGGATAGCGGATATTTTCTC
>CAYXQW010000571.1:0-1787 GCA_964466695.1 uncultured Bdellovibrionales bacterium | reverse complement strand
GAGCTCCATGACTACCTCGCAGTCGCGCTGCGTGGACAAGAAGCTGTCTACCCCTAGACGCTGCCGCGAATGCACCGAGAGGGACAAGCCCTCGAACTGGTTAGCCGCGAGGATGATGCCAAGATCGAAGTCGAACGGGTCGCGGCAGAAGAGGCGCACGGTGTCGATGATCGTCTGCTGCACGGCATGATCGCGCCGCAGTCGATAGTAGACCTTGGGCGCGCAAGGGCCGATGACGATCCGAAACCGACCGGCGCGATCGAAGGCCGAAGAGCCCGCCACGAAGTCCACCCCGAGCCGCGAGTTGAAGAGACCTAGCCGCGTCTGCTCCGCCTCGTCGATCGGCACCCAGCTCCCCAAAAACTGCGTGATCGCGAGCGGCGCGCCGCCGAGCACCTCGCGCAAGGTGTCGCGCAGCGCGGTCTCGAGCACCCACAAGGTCGGCCGCCGCACGTTGAGCAAAGGCGCGAGCCGCAAGAGCTCGTAGGCAGGCAACGTGGTCGGGTAAGGGTGATCGTAGCTGTCGATGCCGGCGAGCGCGAGCACGCGCCGCGACCAGGGGTCCTGAGCATCGCGCGCGAAGGAGACGGGATAGCTGTAACGGATGATCCCGCGGAACAAGAGCGACAAGACCCGGTGATGGAAGATGTCGTAAAAATCCCGCAGCACGGGCTCGGTCGCCGGCTCCTGCGCCACCTCCTCGGCGAGGTAGCTCGGCAACGGCGTCACCGCCCCGGTGAGCCCGAGGAAGGTGGTCATGACCTCGATGACCCGATGCCTCTTCTCCTCGTCCTCATTCACGTACGACGCATCGACGAGCTCTACGCTCGTGATGTCGGAGGTGGCGAAGACGAGCGCGGGGTCGTTGCGAAAACGAATCGCCTCATCGGCCACCGGACCGTCGTGACCTACACGTGCCTTCGGCCGCAGAGCCCGCTCGAGGAAGACCACCAGAGCCCGAAAGTGCCCCTTGCCCTCGGCCTTGGCCAACTCGGCGATGGCCTTCAGACGATCGACTTGCTGCCCGCTTTCGGTGGCCACTCAAACTCCCGCTCCGAGGGCAAAAGCCTCAAGACGAGTTGATGATAGGAATTGATGGTGACGTGCTCGCCGAGCAGCTCGTCGAGGATGCAACCGAAGAGGTGAATGTCGCCGATGCCGGCGAGCTTGTCCTCGGCGATATCGACGCGGGTTCGCGATCCCCGCACCGCCGTGCCGGCGATCACTCGCCGCGAGGCCTGGGTCTCGGTGCCGTGGATAGACTCGGCGCGCAGGCGGTTGGCCCGACCCATGGCCTGCTCGGAGAGCTCCTGGAAGTTGTAGAGCCCAAGCAACGACTGCAAATGATCGGCCTCGGCGAGCGAGCCCTGCGTCAGCGAGAGGTGCGCGAGCAACCGCCAGTTGAGCTCCGAGCCGAGCGGCGGCAACACCGGCTTGGTGACCTCGGCGATGTTGCGGAAGGTGGCCACCGATGGCGATCCCGGCATCGACTCGCAGATATCGCCCGCGCCGAGCTCGCCGGGCAAGAGCCGGTTGGTGCAGGTGAGCTCGATCGAGATGGTCTCCTCACCGGCGTTGAGCTCCACGGGCGCGGAGCTCGGGGTGACCACCGTGAAGTAAGTATCCACCGCGCCGTCGAGCGGCGAGGCACACCGGCGGAGCTGGTAGTAGCCGCAATCTCGCTGGTCGGGGGCGGCGTGACGAAAGTCGGTGAAGGGCTGGTAAGTCACCCTCTCGCCACCGCCGCTCTTGATACCGAGCACGCTGTCGACGCTGTACACCTCGGC
>CAYXQW010000570.1:0-1804 GCA_964466695.1 uncultured Bdellovibrionales bacterium | reverse complement strand
CCCGCTAGCAAACCTGCGCAACCCACTCGTCCAGCCACGCGTGAAGGCTTGATGGTCTGGGTGATTCATCGCTTCGCCGAGGTGCTCGACGATCATGCCATTCTCAAAGGAGGCATGGCGCTGCGTTTGCTCGATAGCCCGCGCCAAACGAACGATCTCGACTATGTCTTCGTTCCTTACTCATCCAAGAAACCCGCCGTCAAAGTCGTCGAGCGAGTCATCTCGGAGATCGATGATGCGGTGACGCACTTCTCGGTGCACTCCAAAATATTGCGAGCCGAGGTGAGATTGGACGCCGTTGCAATTCAGATCGAGGTTTCCGTGGGTACCGGTTATCGGTCGATACCAATCGCCACCGCCGCCTTGGCAAACGACACCGGAGTGCCTTCGCGAGTCGTGCGCATCCTGGCCCCGGATATCGCGCTCGCCCATAAGCTCGCTGCATGGAATGAACGCCGGCTCATTCGTGACCTCTTCGACATCTATTTTTTCGCGGCGCGAGTGCACGTCTTGCCTGACTATGCGACCCTCGCGAATCGTCTCGCCGCCATCCAATCGCGGCTGCCGAAAATGCGAAACAAGAAGCAGATGTCTTTCGTCGAGTTCTCCGACGAGCTGGCAGCAGCCATCGAGGAGCTCAACGACGCAGCGATCGCCGCCGAGCTCGGAGGACTCGTTGCCAACGAAGAAATTGCGGGTCTAGCACTACGAATGCGCCCCAGCCTAACTCGGCTTGCGGAGTTCGTGCGTTCAGCGGACCTGGTTCTTGGCGCCAAACACCGTTGAGGCCGCACCAAAACCGCGGCGTCAATCATCGGAGCGATGAGCATCGCCGGCATCCCGTGTCCACCGCCGCAGCTCCGCCCATGCCACGATCACCTCGTTGAGGTCGGTGGCCACGACGAAGAACCGCACCCACGCTCTCGCAAAATCGAAGAAATCTCGGGCAGCGCCGCACGCCGCGAGCTGGCGCGAGAGAACCGTAAAGGCTTGCTCGAGATCGAGGTTCGTGCTGCTTGTGACATCACGCGACATCGGCGCCTCCTGAAACCCAATAGGTTCTACAACCTAATCGGTTGCAATGCAACTGTAAGCTCTCATCATGAAGAAACGGGCTTCGTATGAGGTGTTTCGCGCGTCCATCCGTGACCGGGTTGCGAAAAATCTTCGCGCTGAGCGGCAGCGCCTGGGCTTGACGCAGGAGAAGGCCGCTGAGTGTGTTGGGTTTTCGCTCCAGTACTATCAGCGCATGGAGCGCGCGATCGTCAACGTGCCCCTCGACACGCTCGCGCGCATCGCGCACGCCTTCGCTATCGACCCTGGGCGCTTGCTGGCGCCGCCGTAGGTCCCAGCCTCCCCCCATGTGGAGCCCCGGTAAATCCGGTGCCAAACACCGGTGAGGCCGGGAGCGGCACTCCGGCATCTCGCGTCACACCAGAGTTCGGCCGTAGCTCCCATAATCGGCCCCATGGCGCCACCTCGATCGCTTGCCCTCTGTTCTGCAAAGTGGCATGTTCCACACTATGAGGAACTTGGCTAAGTGCGGAACGGCGGGCGCCCGAGCGGCTCTCGCCGCCGTCCGAGAGCGGCTTCCGCCTGGTTGGTCCGTGGAGCTGCGACCGGGCTCGGGAGACAACCAGGGCCTGCTCAGCCTCCGAGGCGCGGGTGGCCGTCGCGGACCTGGAGTTCACGATCGCGGGCGAGACGCACGCGGCCTGGTGGCCCCGGCTGGCCGACCTCCTCGTCCGGCCGGCCCACGCGCACCCCGGGCCGCGTGTTTCACTTCCCCGGCTCGTCTCCTACC
>CAYXQW010000569.1:0-1832 GCA_964466695.1 uncultured Bdellovibrionales bacterium | reverse complement strand
CTGCTCGCACGCGCGGGTGCACAGCGCGCACAAGATACAGCCGGATGGCTCGGCGAGTGTTGCGAACGAGCTCTCGGTTACGCCGTGCGCGCGCGAAAGCTCGATGACGTAGGGGGTCTTCGGCGAGCGCGCGAGCATGAGCTCGAGCAGCGTCTTGCGGGTGGCGAGCACGCGCTCGCTCTTGGTGTCGACCACGAGGCCCTCGCTCGCGGGGAGCATGCACGAGATCACCATCTTGCGGTGGGTGGGCGCGACTATGTCCACCACGCAGAGCCTGCAGCCGCCGTGCTCGGCGAGGCCTGGGTGGTGACAGAGCGTCGGGATCGAAGCGCCGGCCTTCTGCGCCGCCTCGAGCACGGTTGAGCCCTCGGGCACCGTGACGCTCGTGCCGTCGATCGTGAGCGTTACCATATCAAGAAGCCCCCGCGGGTTGTGGTCGCTTGCTCTCGTGATGGATCGCTCCGCGCGTGCAGGCCGCAAGGCACTCGCCGCAGCTTACGCAGAGCTCGGGATCGATCGCGTGGGTTTTTTTCGCGACGCCGGTGATGGCGCGCGTGGGGCAGCGGGCGACGCAGGCGTGACACCCGTCGCACGCGCTCGCGTCGATCACGTAGCGGGTGATGGCGCGACAGCGGCCGGCCGAACAGCGCCCGCGAAAGATGTGCGCCTCGTACTCCTCGCGAAAGTAGCGCAAGGTGGCGAGCACGGGGTTTGTGGCGCTCTTGCCGAGCTCGCACAAGCTCGTAAGCTGCATGGCGGCGGCGAGCTTCTCGATGCGCAAGAGATCCTCGGGCACGCCCTCGCCGCAGACGAGGCGCTCGTAGATGGCGCCGAGCTGCCGCAAGCCCTCGCGGCAAGGCGTGCACTTGCCGCACGACTCGTCCGCGAGGAAGGCGACGAAGTAGCGCGCCACCTCCACCATGCACGTCCGGTCGTCCATCACGATCATGCCGCCCGAGCCCATCATCGAGCCCGCGCCCGCGAGCGCCTCGTAGTCCACCCCGAGGTCTACGAGCGCGGCGGGCACGCAGCCGCCCGAGGGGCCACCCGTCTGGATGGCCTTGAGCTCGCGGCCGTCCTTGATGCCGCCGCCTATCTCGTAGACGATCCGCGCGAGCGTCGTGCCCATGGGTAGCTCGACGAGCCCGGTGTTTTTGAGCGCCCCCGCGAGCGAGAAGGCCTTGGTGCCCTTGGAGGCCGCGGTGCCGAGCGCGCTGAAGGCCGAAGGACCACGCGCGAGGATGGCCGCCACCGCCGCCCACGTCTCGACGTTGTTGAGCACCGTCGGCTGATTGAAGAGACCCTGGGTAGTGGCGTGGATGTACTTTTGCCGCGGCTCGCCGACCTGGCCGGCGATCGCGCGCATCATGGCCGAGGACTCGCCGCAGACGAAGGCGCCGCCGCCTTTGGTAAGCTCGAGCTCGAACGAGAAGCCCGTGCCGAGGATGTCGTCGCCCACAAGGCCGCGCGCGCGCGCTTGTTGCAAGGCGAGCTCGAGGTGGGCGACCGCGAGCGGGTACTCGTCGCGTACGTAGATATAGCCCTTGGTCGCCCCTATGGCGTAGGCGCCGATGAGCATCCCCTCGATGACGGCGTGTGGGTCGCCCTCCATCAAGGCCCTGTCTTTAAAAGCGCCAGGGTCGCCCTCGTCGCCGTTGCAGACCACGTAGCGCGGCGTGCTCGCGGCCGCGCGCGCCGCCTCCCATTTGCGCGCCGTGGGGAAGCCCGCGCCGCCGCGACCGCGTAAGCCTGATGCGCGCACGACGCCGATAACCTCCTCGGGCGAGAGCTCGGCGAACGCCCGCGCGAGCCCCTGGTAGGCGCCCTTCGCG
>CAYXQW010000568.1:1360-1844 GCA_964466695.1 uncultured Bdellovibrionales bacterium | reverse complement strand
GCAAGCAGCAAGGCCTGGACCAACAGGTAGGTCTTTTTATTTGAAACGATATCCCCGCCCGTTTTTTTTCCGAAAACCTCTTCTGTACCGAACGTATCGAGCAGGTCATCCTGAAGCTGGAAAGCAAGTCCCAGGTTGATCCCCGCTTCATACAACACCTCAGCCTGGCCGCCGGAACATCCACCGAGCAGTCCCCCGGTCTTCAGCGCACATGCAAGGAGAACAGCGCTTTTAAGCCTGATCATCCCCAGGTACCCATCAGGGGATACCTCCAGGTTGTTTTCATAATCCATATCCAACTGCTGGCCTTCGCATACCCCGATGGCCGTCTCCGTAAAAAGAGACAGGATGGGTTTTAGCTGTTCAGTTTTGCATTGCAGCAAATAACGGTAAGCCAGAAAAGCCATGGCGTCACCCGAAAGAATGGCACTGTTCTCACTGAAACGGATATGAACGGACGGACGGTTCCTTCGGATTTCTGCCT
>CAYXQW010000568.1:285-1326 GCA_964466695.1 uncultured Bdellovibrionales bacterium | reverse complement strand
ATTGTGAAAAATTTCCAGGGCAAGGGCTGCAGGGATTGCCTCCTCCGGTTTGTCTCCAAACAACCTGTAACCAGCCAGAACAAGCAACGGGCGCAGACGTTTTCCTCCAGCCTCCAGGGAATAGGAGACCGGACGGTACAGGTTGACAGGCCCGGATGAATCCAACATTTCGCAGACACGACGGAGGGCATCATCCACCATTTCCTGCAAAAGGTTTATCTCTTTCATATTTCGGGAGTTGATAAATCCATGTTGTTTTCTTTGTCCAGTTGTTTTACTTCGTCATCACCGTCCACGATCGGAAGCAACGGTTCTTCAAAACCTTCCCGAAGGGTGAGTTTTTCTGTACCCGACAGAAGCGAGGGCAATAAAATCAAATTGGAGGTCACGGCTATCAGCAATGTCAGCGATACCAGCACTCCCATGGCTTGTGTACCCCCGAAACTGGAAAGGCTGAAAATCCCGAAACCGAAAAAGAGGACAGCAGCCGTATAGATCATACCCACTCCCGTTTCCCTCAGGGCAAGGACCACCGAGCGACGGATATCCCAACCGGTCATCCTGAGCTCAAACCTGTACTTTGTGAGAAACTGGATGGTACTGTCGACCGAAATGCCAAACGCTACACTGAATACCAGCATCGTGGAAGCTTTAATGGGAATTCCGGTAAAACCCATGACAGCCGCAGTCAGCACAAGGGGGATCAGATTGGGAATCAGCGAAATAATAACCATCCTCGACGATGAAAACATGAGGATCATAAAAAACGATATGAGAAAAATCGCAAGGGCAACACTGGTAAACAGGTTGTGGAGCAAATACTGGGTACCTTTGAAAGAGGTAACACTTGAACCTGTGGCAACTATTTTGTATTCATCGGATGTGAATACCGAATCAATTTCGTTTCTTACCTGGTCGTACAGCACGGCCATCTTTCTGGTCCCGACATCTTTTGTCCGGTAACTGATCCGTGTAATCTGTTTTGTGCTGTCCCAGAATGAATGAAGCATGTTTTCCTGGCCTTTTCCTTTCATGGCATAA
>CAYXQW010000568.1:0-275 GCA_964466695.1 uncultured Bdellovibrionales bacterium | reverse complement strand
TAGGCAGGATCGCCGTTGTAAAAAGCCTGCTTGGCAAATTTGAGGACATTGAGCAGCGACAGCGAAGCTGAAAGCTCCGGAAAGGATGAAAGCCTCCGTTCCAGTTCATCAATCCTGGCAAATGTGGAAAGCTGCAGAACTCCGTTGGGTTTCCTGGTGTCAACGATGATCTCAAAAGGCATCAGGCCCTGAAAGTTTTGTTCAAAAAATTTCAGGTCCTTGTATATCGGCTCTTTTTTTGAAATGTCATCCACCATGTAACCCGAACTTTTAAT
>CAYXQW010000567.1:0-1854 GCA_964466695.1 uncultured Bdellovibrionales bacterium | reverse complement strand
ACCCAGCTTCAGAATCGCCTCAATGAGCTCGGTTACGGACCTCTCGAGGCCGACGGCATCTACGGGCCGCTGACGGCGAAGGCGGTGAGAGAGCTTCAAACAGCCGCCCGCATTACGGTGGATGGGATCTATGGTCCAGAGACTGCCGCCGCTCTTGAAAACGCCTCGCCCAAGGTGCGCGTGCTCAGGGCTAGCCGTCCTTATCCCGAAGGGCCGGACGTCACCCAGCTTCAGAATCGTCTCAATGAGCTCGGCTACGGACCTCTCGAGGCCGACGGCGTCTACGGGCCGCTGACGGCGAAGGCGGTGAGAGCGTTTCAAACAGCCGCCGGCATTACGGTGGATGGGATCTATGGCCCAGAGACTGCCGCACGTCTAACAAGTGCGGCCGCCCGTTGAGTCTCTGGTAAGCACACGATCTTATAGACCGCCGCAGAACCACTATAAGGCAGCCTACGCGCCACGCTCCTCGCCGACCAACTCGGCGGGCAGCTCGCGTAGATTCCCGTCGGACCCGACCACCACGATGCCGATGTCGGCCTTGACGAGCAAGGCGTCGTCGCGCCGCCTGTAGATCAGATGCTTGAAGGTGAGCCGGTAAGGAGAGCTCTGCTCCATGGTGGTGCGCACGATGACCTCGTCGTGCAGGCGCGCCGGCTCCTTCCATTTGATGTTCATCTCGTGCGCCACGAAGATATAGCCGCGCGCTTGCCAGGCCCCGAGGCTCATGCCTCCGCGCGCGCCGAGCAGCTCGGTGCGGGCGCGCTCGCAGTACTTGAGGTAGTTGGCGTGATAGACGATCCCCTGGGCGTCGGTGTCCTCGAGGTAGATCTTGAGCCCGAGCTCGTGACTCGACATGCCTATTCTCCCGCGCGCGCGGCCTGACGCTTGTTGCGCACGAGCGAGGCGATGACCGCGCTCGCGAGCACGGTCGCGATGACCGCGAGCGAGAGCTCGGTCGGCACGTGGTAGAACTTGACCACGATCATCTTGGCGCCCACGAACAGCAAGATGATCGCGAGCCCGAGGCGCAGGTAATGAAAGCGCGTCATCGCCGAGGCGAGCAGGAAGTAGAGCGAGCGCAGGCCGAGGATGGCGAAGATGTTGGAGGTGAAGACGATGAAGGGGTCGCGGGTGACAGCGAAGACCGCGGGGATGGAGTCCACGGCGAACACCACGTCCGAGATCTCGACCGTGATGAGCGCCAAGAACAAAGGCGTGAAGACCAGCCGGCCATTTCGGCGCGCCGTGAAGGTGAGCCCGGAGCACGTGGCATCTATCGGCAGAAGGCGCGCAGCGAGACGCACCACCGGGTTGCGCTCGGGGTGGACGTCCTCCTCGCTCTGCACGAGGAGCTTTAAGCCCGTGACCAGCAAGATGGCGCCGAAGACGTAGACGGTCCAGCTAAAGTGTGTAAGCAGCGCGCCGCCCGCGAGGATGAACGCGGCGCGCATGACGAGCGCCCCCAGGATGCCCCAGAAGAGCACCCGGTGCTGCACGATGGCCGCGACCTTGAAGTACGAGAAGATGACCAAGAAGACGAAGAGGTTGTCTACCGAGAGGGCCTTCTCGATCACGTAGCCGGTCAGAAACTCGAGCGCCTTCTGCCGCCCGAACCAGTGATAGACCCCCGCGTTGAAGATGAGCGCGAGGCTCACCCACATCGCCGACCACAGGGCCGCCTCGCGCATACCGATGACGTGCGACTTGCGGTGGAAGACCCCGAGGTCGAGGGCGAGCATCAAGAGCACGAAGAGCAGAAAGCCGGCCCAGAGAGCCGGCGTCCCAACGCTTGCCGAGAGCATGATTAATCCTCGCCGCGACCTGCTTGACGTTTATCGAAGCGCAGCACGT
>CAYXQW010000566.1:311-1856 GCA_964466695.1 uncultured Bdellovibrionales bacterium | reverse complement strand
GATCGCTTCGCGCAGACGACGAAGCTCTGCGCCTCGACGCCCTCGCCATCCCGGCCCGGATCTCCGGTGTCGCCGCGCGGGCCCTTCTCGCCACTTTGCCCCACGGGGCCAGGGTCGCCCCGAGGGCCCTTCTGCAAGATAGGCTACCCTTGGATGGTGATGCTCCCATCATTGACGACCCGCATCATCTCCGGACCATCGAGCGACGCGCTCAAGACGAGCAGATCGCCGGACCCCTCATTGACGAGCTCGCCTCCAACCCCGTCGGGCGATTCGACGCTCGCCGCGACGGCGACGGTCGAGCCCGAGGTGGCGGAGGCAATGGCGTTGAGCGCGGTCTCGCCCTCCCCCTTGGTCCTCGCCTCGACGCCGGTGTCCACCTTGGAGGAGAATCTCCCGCCTGCCGAGCTGCCACCCGAAGCATAAATCGCGACGTTGATGTTGTGGCTCGTGGCCGCGACCACCGTCGTGCTCGAAGGATCGAAGAGCCCCGGGAGGGAGGGATCTTCGAAGCACGTCGCTGGCCTGCAGGTGGGCGCCAAAGGAGGCATCGTCCCCGGCTGTGAGCCGACGTCTGCTCCGCGCGTCTCGGCGCCGAAGGCCGTCGCGATGAAGATCGCGGCGGTGACACCGAGAGCCGCTCTCATCTTCGATCTTCCTCGGCCCTTCATGGTGAGCACACGCAGCAATAGCCGTCCGTGCCGCCCCAGGAGCAACCGCCCGTATCGGAGGTGACGTAACACTCGCCTTTGACTGCCGCCACCACCACCCCGCCGCTGCACTGAGAGAAGCAATCTTTTCCACCCGTGCTACAGAATGTGGACGAAAGCCCCGGGGCGCCGGCAGCGCCGGTTGCGCCCTTATCGCCCTTCGCTCCTTGCTTTCCCCTCTCGCCCTCCACGCCACGATCGCCCTTGGGCCCGGTCTTGCCGACCTCTTCCCCTCTCACGTAGAGCCGCCCGTCGTTGGCGACGCGGAACGCCGGGGTCCCGTAGGGGGAGTTACGCGCCTCCAGCAAATCTCCACCACCTCGATTCACGAACGACCCGGGCACGCCGTCCGCCGAGGAGACCACGCCGCGGACCCCGATGGTGCGGCCGCTCCCCGCGTAGGCGATGGCCTCGAGGGCGGTCGCTCCATCACCTTGCGTTACGGCCTCGAGCGCCGTGTCGCTGTCGGAAGTAAACACCGCCGCCTTGGCCGCGTTCGCGACCCCCGAGATGGCCGGGTGGAGGTTGTGGCTCGTGGCCTTAATGGCTGGACCTATCGCGATAAGATTCGACGGCAGCCCCGGTAGAGAGCTGTTCTCGAAGCACGTCGCGGCCTGGCACGACGGCTGGGGAGGTGCCGTGCTCGAGGGTGAGGACGAATCTCCGAGCGTCGCGGCGCTCACGGAGGGCCCCGCGTGCTCGATGGGCGCCGAAAACCCCTCGTCCTCGTAAGCGGGCCGACATGCCGCCAGTTGCGCGCCCATCAAGGCCGCGACGAACCATTGCCGATGCATCATCTTCTACTCCATGCGTTAAAGGTTAAAGCCAACGGTAA
>CAYXQW010000566.1:0-301 GCA_964466695.1 uncultured Bdellovibrionales bacterium | reverse complement strand
CCCATAAGCAATTTTCGGACCAACCATGGGTAGGCGATGCGACCGCGGTTTACGGTCTCGCGCCCGCGGGCCGATGTCACTTTTGTTTGCAGGTGTCGTAGCCATGCACACTCCGCTGTACAGCGCATGGACACCGGCGGCGCGCCTGTGCAAAATCCCCTCAAGAGAAACCCGGAGCACTAACTTGACGAAGCTCGCCGCCACCACGCCGCTGCTCTGCGCCTTCGGCGCGATGGCGCTCGGGGTGTTGCTCGGCGACGCTATGGGCCTGCCGGTGTTCATCGCCGCGCTCATGCTCGCG
>CAYXQW010000565.1:0-1867 GCA_964466695.1 uncultured Bdellovibrionales bacterium | reverse complement strand
AGCTCTCGGCCAGGGTCAAGGTCTCCTCGCGGGAGATCTCCTGCCACAGCCGCTCGTAGCGTTTGCGGATCGCGGGGCCGATCTCGTGCAGGTCGAACATCGAGGGGAGCTGCACCATGGCGGCCACGTCGGTAAGCTCGCCCGCGACGTTCTCCTCGAGCACGATGAGGTCGAGCTGCCGCTGCCCGTCGCTCAAAGACTCGTGCATCTCGGAGGTCTCAGCGTCCACCAAGTAGGCCTGGAGCTGGCCGGCGTCGCGGCGAAACAGGGTGTTGGAGAGCGAGAAGTCCCCCCAGAAGAACCCCGCGAGGTGCAGCCGCACGAGCAGGCCGGCGATGGAGTCGAGCAGGCGGGCGTGGTAGCGCTCGAGCCCGGGGTTTCTAAACAACAGGCGGAAGGGGAGCGAGGCGTCGAGGAAGCGGGTGATGAGGACGCTCGTCTCGCTCTCTTTGTTGCGTACGCGCGCGTGCCCGGCGGCGGTGACCGCGGGCAGGTCGTGCTCCTCGAGCCAGCGCAGCGCCGCGTACTCGCGCGCCCCGAGCTCGGTCGGTAGCTCCTTGATCGCGTAGATGGCGCGCTCGTATTGCACGAAGAGCACCTCGTGCCGGGAGATGCCGCGCTGCACGTCCACGAGGCGCTGGCAGTTGTCCGGCCAAAGCGCGAGCGGCTCGTCCCACGGGAGATCGAGGAAGTCGGGGTGACCGGGCCGCACCTGCATGGCCAGGATGCCGAGGGGATTCGCCACGCAAAGCCTCCGTCCTCTCCCTTTTTGAAACCTATCGCCAAAACCAAAATGGTGCTACGGCACCTGACTATCAGGCGGGGGCCGTGGGGGCTTTCGTACCATATATTTGAGGAGGAATAGATGAAGAGCCATCTTCTAATCGTGGCGGGTCTACTGGTGTTCGGAGCGAGCGGTTGCGACAAGGCATCCGAATGTGAGGGGAAGGAGTGCACGTACAGCAGCGACTGCGAGGGCGGGAAGACCTGCGTCGCCTGCGCGTGCCGCACCTTGTGCGTATCGAGCGAGGACTGCGTCGAGGCGGATTATTGCAGGGATGGTGTGTGCGCGGCACGCGGCGCGCTCCCTGCGCGGCCACGGATCACAGAGGTCGACGGCACGGGCACGCCCGACGGCGCGGACGGACACGCAAGCTCCCACCTCACCGACACCCTGGTGGTGCGGGGCGAAAACCTCGCGGGCGCGCAAGTGGAGCTGCGTCCGGCGGGCGGCGGCGAGGCTTTGGCGCTTGTTTCCGAGGAGGGCTCGAGCGACACCGAGCTTACAGCTCCGCTGCCGGAAGGCGTGAGCGCAGGGGGTTTTCTCTTGGCCGTGATAAACGCGCTCGGCGAGGCCGCGACGGCCGAGCTTACGTTGTTGCAAGGCGAGCCCGGGGTGTGCTCGCTCGATCGGATCTCCTCGGGCGTGGTCCCCATGCGCAGCGGCGACGAGCTTATCTCGAGCCCGCTCTACATCGCCGCGGGCAACAAGGTGGGGGTCGGCATGAGGGACGCGGGCGCCATGCTGAGCGTCCAGGGATCGTTGGCGGAGGCGCTCACCGGCACGCTCGTCTTGACCGAGGGGAGCGCGGCGGTTTCGGGCGTCGAGACGAAGTTTACGAGCGAGCTTTGCGTGGGCGCGGCGCTCAAGATCGGCACGGAGGTCTACGCCGTGGCGAGCATCCCGAGCGATGTGAGCCTCACGCTCGACCGGGCGGTCCCGCAGAGCGAAAACGGGGTGACGGCCTTTCGCGACGCGCAGCTCCTCGTGCTCAAAGACGGCGCGGGGGCCTCACGCTTCTCGGTGGATCGCTCGGGTAACGTCGCTGTGAGCGGGGATTTGGAGGTCGCGGGCAGGAGCTTCCTC
>CAYXQW010000564.1:0-1872 GCA_964466695.1 uncultured Bdellovibrionales bacterium | reverse complement strand
AAGATGGCGGTCTTGCGTCGCAGCTCAGGATCGAGGCGGGCCTCGGCGATGGCGTCGGCCGCCGCCGCGAGCGCCAGCCGATCCGTGTGCGAGGTGTGGCGCAGCGCGGGCTTGCCGAAGCGCGCGGCGAGGTCTGGCTCTTTGGCCTCGGCGACGAGCGCGACGCGAAAGCCCGCGCCGTCGAAGCGCGTTATGGGCGCGAAGGGCCGCCGGCCAGCGCAGAGCGCGGCGCTCGTCGCCGCGCGCGTATGACCGAGCGCCGAGACCAGACCCACGCCCGAGATTATGATGTCGTTCACGCGGGGCTCGAGGTGCGCTTGACCAAGATCACGGCCTCGACGAGCAGCTCCTCTCCTACCATGGCGCGGCAAGAGAACCGCGCGAGGTCGGCGAGCTCGCGCGTGCGCGTGACCTCGAGCATGACCGTGTCGCCGCCGCGCGCGGCGCCGAAGAAGCTCGCCTTCACCTCGGCCAACATCCCCGTCGCTTTGACGCCGGCGCGTAGGTAGCCGTCGAAGGCGGCCATGCTCTGCGCGAGCGCCTCGACGAGGAGCAGGGGCTCGAGGCGGTCGTTGGTGAGGCGCGGATCGTCTTGCGCGAGGTAGAGCGCGAAGAGACCCCTCTCTTCCTCTGCCTCCAAGAGCTCGTCGACGAAGCGGAAAGGTGGGCGGTGAGCGAGCCACTGCTCGATGGCGCGAGCTTCTGTCAAGGCGTCGTCCTCGCGCGGCGCTCGGTGATGAACGCGGCGAGGCTCGCGACCGACGCGAAGGCCTGCTCGCCCTCCTCCTCGCCGTCGATGCGCACCCCGAAGCGTTCTTCTATGGCCACGGCGAGCTGCAACGCGTCGAGGGAGTCGAGGCCCAAGATCTCGCCGAAGATCGGGGCGTCATCGTCGATGTCGTGCGCGTTTAGCTCCGTGAGCGCGAGCTCGTCGATGATGAGCTTTTTGAGCTCGGCGCGTAACTCGTCCATGGGCCTTGGGCGTAGCACCGAGCTCGTTGCGCTGTAAAGTAGGACGAGGATATAGGCGCGCCATGTCTTCGCGGCCCGTGCTCGCCATCGTCGGACCCACCGCGGGGGGCAAGAGCGCCGTCGCGCTCGCGCTCGCCGAGCGCGCCGCAGGAGAGCTCGTAAGCTGCGATTCGGTGCAGGTCTACCGCGGCTTCGACATCGGCTGCGCTAAGCCCACCCGCGTCGAGCGCGAGCGCGTACCGCACCACCTGCTCGACGTGGTCGATCCCACTGAACCCTTCGACGCGGCGAGGTATCGTGACCTCGCGCGCGCGGCCATCGCCGACATCGAGGCGCGCGCGCGGTTGCCCATCATCTGTGGCGGTACGGGCCTCTACCTGCGGGCGCTGCGCTTCGGCCTCATCGAGGCGCCGCCGCCCGACCTCGCGCTGCGCGAGCAGCTTTACCGCGAGGAGGCCGCGCGGCCCGGCGCCCTCTTCGCGCGGCTCTCGGCGCTCGATCCTGCGACCGCGCGCGTCATCGACCCGCACAACCTCGTGCGCCTCGTGCGCGCGATCGAGGTCACCACGCTCGCGGGTGTCAGGGTGAGCGAGCTGCGCGCGCGGCACGGCTTTACGCACGAACAGGTGCCGATGCGCGTCATTGCCCTCGACTGGCCGACCCTGGTGCTGCGCGCGCGCATCGAAGCTCGCGTAGACGAGATGCTGGCGCGCGGCCTCTGCGAGGAGGTGGCGCGCCTGCTCGAGGCCGGCGTCTCGCCCGAGGCGCGGCCGATGCGCGCGGTGGGCTACAAGGAGACCTGCGACGTCGTGCTCGGTCGCGCTACGCACGCCGGGCTCTCGGCGCGGATCGCGCGGAGGAACTGGTCGCCCAACTCACGGCGGAGGGCTGCGAGGCGCT
>CAYXQW010000563.1:0-1881 GCA_964466695.1 uncultured Bdellovibrionales bacterium | reverse complement strand
CCTCGCGTTCATGCTCGCTGCGTGGGCCATCCTTGCCGAGCGTGAGCGGCCTCGCTTCGTCATGCTGCTCGTGCCGCTCGTCGTCTATAATGTTTCGCTCTTTTACGGTTTTCTGTTGAGCTATACCGGCTTGCCTCTCGTGTTGCTGTCGTATTGGGCGTTGCTGCGTCACGGCGCCACCGCGAAGCGCAGGTTCGTCATCCTCGCGGCGTTCGCGGGGGTCCTCGCCGTTACGGCCCATGTCTTGATGCTAGCGCCCTATTTGGCCTTGCTCGCCGGCTACGCCCTCGCGGACAGGATGAAGCGCTGGCGGACGGCGTTGGTGCTCGGTCTCGTAGGACTCCTTCCCTGCGTGCCCTGGCTCACGAAGCTCTTATTCGCGGAGGGACTTTCGTCGATGTCGCTCGGGGAGATGTACCACCACCTCCTCTGGTTCGCTGTGCAGCAAGCGCAGCTCTTCGACCGCGGCCTCGGGCGCATCGCGCTCATCGGCGCGCTGTTGTTGTGTGTGCTCGTGGTTGCCTGGTCGTTCATCGAGCGGTCACGGGATGCTTCTCGCGGCGGCCGCATAGCCGCCTTTGGCATGGCGACTCTCGTGCTCGGCGCTTGGTCTGTGCTGTATGTCGTCACGCCGGTCGAGGCCAGCGCGTGGGGGCTCAATTTCCGTTTCATGCCGCTTTTGGCGGTCGCTGGCTTGGCGGTCATGTTCAAGCTCGCGAGACCTGTTTTGCGGTGTGTTACGACTATCGCGGCGGCGGCGCTGCTCGTCTTGTACCTCTCTGGCCTCTACGTTTTTTGGTATCGCTTCGATCGCTCGACGCGTCGATTCGACGACGTGCTCGTGTGTATGCAAAAAGGTCGCACCCTCGCCACGATTGTAAACCCGCAGCGCTTTCTCTCCGCCTGGGTCCCGGTCGATCATCATACTCACGCCTATTATGTCGCGTCAGGCGGCGCCTATGATGATCTCGTCTTTTCTGGAGGTCACATCCCTATCAAGAATATCCGCGTGCCTCTGCGCGACGACGACCTTGGCGAGTACGACTATTTGTTGGTGCAAGGCGAGTCGCCCGAGGGGATCCCTCGCGGGGCAAAAATCTTGTGCGCGGCTGGTAAGTGGAGGCTCTACGAGAAGGCACCATAGGCTCGCGTAATTCAATGTTGACAAATTAGTACACAATCCCCTAATTGCCGGTAGGATTCGCGGCCTGGCCGCGGGAGCGTTTCTCTATCGATGCAATTTTCAGCCCAAGAAAAGTGTGGACTCCGTTGCCTTCTGCAAGTGGCGCGGCACGAGGGCGACGAGCCCTTGCAGATACCAGAGATCGCCGCGCGCGAGGGGCTGAGCCACGATTACACCGCCAAGCTGATGCGCTGCTTGCGGCGCGGCGGTCTCGTCTTGAGCACGCGCGGGGCCTCGGGCGGCTACCGCTTGGCGCGCTCGGCCGAGAAGATCAGCGTCTCCGAGGCGTTGTCGGTGCTCGGAAGCCCCTTGTTCGCTGAGGAGTTCTGCGACACGCAAGCCGCCACAAAGAGGGGCTGCGTGCACCTCTCAGACTGCTCGATGCGCACTCTTTGGCGCTCGGTGCAGAGCGCGGTGAGCGGGGTGTTGCGCGACCTGACCTTGGCGGACATGACCCGCGCCGAGGACGCCCCCCTTAAAAAACTCCGCCGCCCCGAGATGAAGCGGCGAGGCGCGCGCGCCAAGGCCGGGCTCACCAAAGAAAGCGAGAGTGCTTGATGACCGCGGCGACGAGGAACGCCGGCCTCGTGAAGGACGAGTATCGCTTTGGCTTCGTCTCGAGCATCGAGAGCGAGGTCTTGCCCCCGGGACTCGACGAGGAGGTGATAACCTTCATCTCGCGTAAGAAGCGCGAGCCC
>CAYXQW010000562.1:0-1891 GCA_964466695.1 uncultured Bdellovibrionales bacterium | reverse complement strand
CATGCAGAAGGACGGCTTCGTCCGCGTCCGCATCGATCGCGAGCTCTACGATCTCTCCACCGACCTCGCCCTCGACAAGAAGAAGAAGCACGACATCGAGCTCGTGGTGGATCGCCTCGTGATCAAGCCCGAGATCCGCCCCCGCTTGACCGACGCCATCGAGCTCGCGCTCAAGCGCGCGCACGGCGTCATGAAGGTGCTGCTCGTAGACGGCGGCGAGCTGCTCTTCTCCGAGGGAAAGGGTGACGAGACCATCTTCTCCGCCCGCTTCTCCTGCCCCCACTGCGGCTACTCGATCCCCGAGATCGAGCCGCGGCTGTTCTCGTTCAACAACCCCTCCGGCGCCTGCCCGAGCTGCAGCGGCCTCGGCAAGTCTCTCGAGATCGACCCCGCGCTCATCGTCCCCGACGAGAGCAAGTCCATCGCCGGCGGCGCCCTCGCGCCCTTGACCGCCCCCTTGGGCTTCGCCGGCGCCTACTTCGGCGGCCAGCTCGCGACCGTGGCGAAGGCCATGCAACAATCTCTGAAAAAACCCTGGCGCGAGCTCGACCAGAAGTTTCGCGACCTCGTCCTCTACGGCAGCGGCGGACGCGAGTTCGAGTTCGAGTTCAAGAGCGAGCGGCACCACGTCACGCTCCGGCGGCCGTTCGCCGGCATCGTCCCCGAGCTCCACCGCAAGCTCAAGGAGACCACGAGCGAGGCCGTGCGCGCGCAGATCGAGTGCTTCATGGCGCAGAGGTCGTGCGCGGCGTGCGGCGGCGCGCGGCTCATGCCCGCGGCGCTCGCGATCAAGATAGGAGATCGCTCAATCGCCGAGCTGTGCGAGCTCAACATCCACGCCTGCCGCGCGGCGCTCGCGGAGCTTACGCTCGGCCCGCGCGAGGCGAGCGTCGCCGCCCCGATCTTGCGCGAGATCGACGCGCGGCTGTGCTTCTTGCTCGACGTCGGCCTCGCCTACCTGAGCCTCGCGCGCGCGGCGAACACCCTCTCGGGCGGCGAGGCGCAGCGCATTCGGCTCGCGACGCAGATCGGCAGCGCGCTGCGCGGCGTGATCTACGTGCTCGACGAGCCCTCGATCGGCCTCCACCAGCGCGACAACGAGCGGCTGCTCACGAGCCTCGAGAAGCTCCGCGACCTCGGCAACACCGTGGTGGTGGTGGAGCACGACGAGGGCACCATGCTCACCGCCGACCACATCATCGACATGGGCCCGGGCGCCGGCGCCAACGGCGGCGAGGTGGTGGCCGCGGGCACCGCCGCGCAGCTCATCGCCGACCCGGCCTCGCTGACGGGCGCTTACCTCGGCGGCAAGAAGGGCATAACGCTCCGCGCGACCCGCCGCGCGGGCAACGGCGCCGTGCTCACGCTTCGCGGAGCGCGCGGCAACAACCTCAAGGACATCGACGTAACGCTGCCGCTCGGCACCCTCGTGTGCGTGACCGGAGTCTCGGGCAGCGGCAAGAGCACGCTCGTAAACGACACCTTGATCGTGGCGCTCATGCACAAGCTCGGCCTCGGCGCGCGCCTCGCTGCCGCGCCACACGAGGCGCTCGTGGGCCACGAGCACCTCGACAAGGTGATCGACATCGACCAGAGCCCCATCGGCCGCACCCCGCGCTCGAACCCCGCCACCTACATCGGGCTGTTCTCGCTCTTGCGCGACCTGTTCGCCGAGCTACAAGAGAGCCGCGCGCGCGGCTACGGCCCCGGGAGATACTCCTTCAACGTCAAGGGCGGTCGCTGCGAGGCCTGTCAGGGCGACGGCGTGATCAAGGTGGAGATGCACTTCCTCGCCGACGTCTACGTCACCTGCGAGCATTGTCACGGCCGGCGCTACAACCGCGAGACCCTCGAGGTGGCCTACCGGGGCAAGAACATCGCCGAGGTTCTC
>CAYXQW010000561.1:0-1891 GCA_964466695.1 uncultured Bdellovibrionales bacterium | reverse complement strand
GAAGGCGAGGTCGAGGTAGCTCCGCTGGTACTCATAATGGTCTGTGAGGACCGACAGCGCGCCCGAGGTCGGCTCGACGCGCATAGAGCGCAGGGTGCTCACATGGTAGTCGGGTTGGTTAATCGGTTCGGGCTGGAAGCTGCCGCTACCTGTGAGCAAGAGCTCGCCTCCCGGGTGCAGCGCGAGCTTCTCGAACGGGACCCCGGAGGCCGCCTCGCCGTCGTCCGTGAGTATTCCAGTAGCTTGATCGCGGCGCAGCCTTACGATGGCCCTGTTGTTATTGGCCACCGCGTAGAGCCAGAGGCCGTTTTGGTGGGCGACGAGCGCCCGCGGCGTGACGATCGTAAGCGCCCCCTGCACGCTCAACCCCAAGGTGGTCTGGTCGATGGCCAAGGTCGTGATGGCGTTGCCGGATTGGTGCATTACATAGAGGTTCTTGCCGTCGGGGGAGATGATCGCTTCCGACGGGGCGATGGTGAGCGAGACCGGGTTTGGTAAGGCCGTGAGCCTGCCGTGAGGGTCCATGGTGTAGCCGACGATCTGGGTCGCGTTGAGCGCGTAGACAACGTCACCTTGAGGGCGCGCCGCGAGGATGGTGGGACCCGAGCCCGCCGCGGCCATGACCTCGTAGCCGCGGTGGCGCGGCAGGCCGCTCGCGGCTTGGATCTCGAGGGCTTCCACGGTGCCGGCGCTCAAGCTCGCGACCACGGCGCCGCGGGTGCTCGGGGTGGCAAAGCGCGCGGCATACGCCGCTGCCAATCGATTACCTGCAAGGTCGGAGGCGGCGCGCGTGAGCGCAACCTCGTAAGTGTTACCCTGCCACAAGGAGGCCGCAGGCTCGAGCCGCGCTTGAGTCGAGGTGGGCATCGTGACCGTGGCCGGAGCCGGCCCCCACTCGACCAGGGCGCGCCGCTTTTCCGCGCAGTCGTAACGCTCCCAGGTGCCGTTCGCGCCGGAGATCGTCACACAAGGACCTGTACCAGGATCGGCGTCCCAGTGGGTGTAGGTGTAGGGCTCACCCGAGGCCCAGCTCCACTCGACCGTGTCGTCACTCAAGCCGATCCACATCGAGCCGTTGTAGTCTGGAGAGAAAGTGGAATTGAGGAAGTCGTTCTCGTCCGCGCTGCCGATGCTCACAAGGTGCCCGCCATGGCGCGTGGCGAGCACGTCGGCCTCATGCCAGCTCAAGGGCTCCCGGGTCATGGCGTAGGTGCGGTCGCCGGAGGTCGCGAGACCCTCGAACACCTCCTCTGGCGGCACCACGCGCAAGGTGAAGCTCTGCCCGTCGATGGTCGCCGGGTCCATGGGCTCGGAGAAGTCGATCGTGAGGCTCGGGCGGCGCGCGACTCGTCTCGCATCCGGCGCGGGGGAGGAGGAGACGACCCGGGGCGGCTCTATGTCGAGATATTGGCAGTCGAGGATGGGGTCGCAGACCCCCGCGGGGCTCTCGTCGCAGAGGAGATCTTCGGGGGTGTTTTGGCAGAGCCCCAAGGCCATGTCGCAGAGGTCTGTCGTGCAGCCTATGCCATCATCACAGTCGAGCGCGGGGTATTGGCAATAACCGCCGACGCAGGTCGCGCTCACGGCGCTCTGGCAATTCGGTGGGCTCGTGCAGGCCTCGTCTTGCTCGCATTCGGTGCCGCCGCCGCGGACGCAGGCGCCGCTCTGGCAGAGGTAGGCCTTGCTCGGGCAGTCCTCGACGCCGTAGCAAAAGCGCGGGTCTTTCTTGGTGTCGCCCGCGCCGCAGGCGCCGAGCAGGAACGCGATTATTGCGAAGGGTGCGAGGACTTTTGGTTCGGTCATAGAGCGGGGCCTCCGAGATTGCATCATCGAGGTCCTGTTCTCTCATTTTCCGGGAGGTTTGTCTCCCCCCTCGAGAACGCGAGTGTAT
>CAYXQW010000560.1:534-1901 GCA_964466695.1 uncultured Bdellovibrionales bacterium | reverse complement strand
GATCAGTCACTGGATTATTGGTTTCATATATTACCCTATCTTGTGTGAGTTCAACATAATCTGGTGTATTATTTGGTCCTATACCATATTGTTTAAACACCATTTTCCCGGTTCTATCTCTTAATGCTTCTCGGATACTTTCAATTTCAAGTGTCATGGGATTTATAGCATCGTAACCGGTTATTTTCTCGGTTTCATCATAATAATAAGTATCATCAAGTGCTAATGTTTTAACTATGCAACACCGGTTTAATACTTCATAAAAAACCCCTGCTCTATTAATTGTCCGTTCAAAATTACGTTTTCTCATATCCTCCAATATTTCGTCCTTGGCTTTATCTCCTTCCTCCTCACTCCTAAATCCTTTGGGTTTAAGTTTGAATCCAACACCAAAATCAACAAAACGGAGCAGGTCTATTATCCGTCCAGCAGCACCCCTGAAATAATGTAATAAACATTCATAGTCATCCATGGTAGGATAATCTTGGATCATCCTGTACTTGGCATAAGTAAGTGATGGATCTAATTTTCTCATTCTTTGGAGTAATCGATCACTGGGATCATTGCTCAATATTGGTAGTAATGTGCTTTGTTCCGTTTTAGGCATTGGTTGTACCTCTCATTCCTCGTTTAAACGGAACTGATTTTGGTTTGTATATTAATCTCATCGTTATATCCATACTATCCACCATATCATCATGTATCCCTTTACCAGTTCCATCAAATCCATTATATTCCTCCATAAACACCCTGTATAATGGATGGTCTACAGGTACATAAACCAAACCATTTTCATAATTAACACTCCCAGCAGTAATCCTTGTGGCTTTATCCAGTTTAGAAATAACCTCTTTTATAGGTAATATATACTCCTGTAACACCTGTTGTTTAAGTGCTACCTGGTAATTGTTAGATTCTATACCTATCAATTCTATATTACCCCCTCTATTGCTAAATTCATCAAATTTATTTTTAACCATTTTTACCTGGCTGGGAAAATCTATTTTATCTCTATACCAATCCAATACATATATGTCATTTTTGGGTGTTACCCCTACAGTTGAACATACCAGGTAATCATTAATTTCCCCTTTACGGATGGCTAAATCCCATCCTTGGTAAAGGGACATTGTTTCAATTGGTGGGGCTTGTAATAATCCTAAATCTGGTCTAACATTTTTCTCATGTAATACATAAGTGTTGAGCCAAAAATCTTTAAGGATTTTACCTTTCATTAAACTGGCATCATTTTGGTATTCCCGATTAAAGGAAATACTACCCATTGCTTCCAGTTGAAGTAATAGAAGTTCTATTGTCCACTTATCTTCCCATAATACCTTCGGATTACCTACAATATTCTTTATACC
>CAYXQW010000560.1:0-524 GCA_964466695.1 uncultured Bdellovibrionales bacterium | reverse complement strand
TTAAGGATGATAGCTATCTGGATATTCCAGTATGGCTTGTTGTTCTATCACATACCATATGGGGTTTTCTATCATTTTCTGGTAACAATCATCATAATGTTTTCTTGTACCAATCCCTATGATAGATCCTCCAGGTTCAAGTAATGGTAACACTGTTGTTTTGATAAAGTTCCAAATCTTTTCCCTGTTCTCTTTGGTTATGCTATTTACATCGTCTATTATATCATCAAGGAAAATCTTTTGGAAGTGTCCACCAGTCACATCTCCAAGTATACCATTGGATTCAATGGTGGCATCCCTTTGTACACCTGCTTGATTAAAGAAGATGAAATTATCCACCATCTCATAATCTGCTAATTCCTTGGCAAAATCCTGTTGTATCCTTTCATTCTTTGTTAAATCTTTATGTATAACTTTTAAGCTCTTCTTTGCCTGTTTATAAGTTTTAGATAAAAGTAAAATGTTATGATTAGGAACATAAAGCGGATCATGTTCAGCTACAACCCTGGGGAGTACAGTTGTTT
>CAYXQW010000559.1:0-1902 GCA_964466695.1 uncultured Bdellovibrionales bacterium | reverse complement strand
CACGCAACCAAAGCCGTCGCCGTCGCGCTTCGGCAGGCACTGCGACGACTTGCCGATGATGATCTCGGTGCAGTCGTCCTCGCACGAGGCACAGCTATGCAAGAGACCCAAGGTGCAAAGCTCGCGCCTGCACGAAGACCACGCCCCACCCTCGCACACGTGGCAGCCGCCGTCGCACGCCCGGGCGAGGCTATCGTCGGCGCACGGCATGACCGCCCCCGCGCGCGCGCACGACTGACCTTCGGCGAGGGACGGGCAAAGGCTCGGCCCGGCCGCGCAGTCGGGCGCGAAAAACGGCACGCACTCGCCCGCGTTGCTACAGATATGCGACGAGGAACACGGGTGCTCGGCGTCGCAAGGCTGCCGCGACACGCGCGCCGTGCTGCACCCGACCACGCCTACGACCACAGTAAGAGAGACGAGATATCGGGATATCATGAGGCGAGCCCCCGTAAAGCTCATTCATACACCGCGCGCGCGGCATATGGCTGGTGGGTTGCCGAGCTATCGATCCAGATTGACGTGGTGCAGAGATGATGTAAAATGATGTCAATGACATCAAACGACATTAGGAGTGCCAGATGACCCAAGTAACCGCACGATTGCCTGAGAAGGTAGTCGAGTCGCTAGATGAGGCCGCCAAGGGACTCAGGAAATCGCGGGCTGAGATTGTTCGCGCAGCCGTCGAGCTCTACCTGGCAGAGTACGAAGATCTGGCAGAGGCGGTGTCGCGACTTCGTGATCCATCAGACCCGGTTCTCGATTGGGATGAGGTGCGCGGTGATCTACTCGCTGAAGATCAAAAGTAGCGCACTCAAGGAAATCCGGAGGCTGCCGCAGGCGGATCGCTCTCGCGTTGTTGCTGCAATCGACGGTCTGAGACAGCAGCCACATGTGGGAACCCTACTCAAAGGTCAATTCACTGGGCTTCGACGCGTTCGCGTGGGGCGATATCGCGTGATCTACGAAGTTCAGGACGCTTTGCTTTTCGTACTGGTCCTGCGGGTCGGTCACAGACGAGATGTCTACCGATAGGACGGTCCCCGAATCTGCGTCAGCGCAGAAGCGAGGACATACCACGCTCCAGGCGCGGGCTCACCACGAGCCAAATAAACTGAATTACCCGCCGTTGTAACGACTCCGCCCAATCCAACTGTTGCTGCAGTGATCTCTCCGGCAATTAAAACACTGAGCTCATAGCTTTAGGCGCTGAGCCGCGCGGCATATGGCTAACGCCCTCGAAAGTGCAGCAGGCGGTGGAGGTTTTGCGCCTCCCAGGCCTTGCACGCGGCGTAGTCGGGGTAGCTCTGCTCGACCGCCATAAACTCGGCCGGGTGCACCTTGCGGCGCTTCTTGCCCTCGATCCCGAAGACATCGTGCAGCATCTCGTGAAACACGATCCAGGCGACGTAGTGCCTGGGCACGAAGGCCTGGTCGAGGCTCGGGTGGACGCGGATCAAGCGCTGGTCGCGAACGTAGACCCCGAGCTGGATCGTGCGTCGATAGCGCTTGGTGCTCGAGCTCCCCCAGCAGATCGCGACCTTCACGGCTCCGTGAAAGTACGTCCGATTGAGCTCGTCCAAGATCTCTTTAAGATCGTGAAACCTGCCCACAGCCGAGCGCCGCCGCACCACGACGGGCGCGCGCGCGGGCAGCGCGGCCTGCACGAACTCCTCGAGGACACACTTGGTCTCGCGCGACGCCCGCCCCGAGACGAGCTCATAGAGCGCCGCGCGCACGGGCTCGCCCGCGTCGCAAAACACCTCGTGCAGCCGAAGATGCAAGCGTCCCTCGCGCTCTCTGAGCGACAACATGGTGGAGCGGTTGCGCGTGAAGACGACCTCGAGCCGCCTGCCGAGCTTTTGCTCGAGCCACGCGGCGAGCGGAGAGAGCGCCTCGTCC
>CAYXQW010000558.1:595-1903 GCA_964466695.1 uncultured Bdellovibrionales bacterium | reverse complement strand
AGACGTGATCCGCTTGGCCGACGCCGTGAGAGCGGATTCCAGCGGGCGTGGACGTGAGCGAGGGCGGTGAGTGGGGGACACGCCGGTCATCGGGGCCTCGCAGTCGTCCGGGGAAAGGGATGGGCCTGGGCGCCGAAGCGGCCCAGGCCCAGAGTAGAGCGCGGAGAGGATCAGTGGTGGTTCCCGGTCAGAACGCCATCTCCCACGAGAAGCGCAGAGCGGAGACGCCCAGCAGGACTAGGGAGGATGCGAGCAGGGAGAGCACCATGATGGTGACCCTCCAGTCGAGGAGTCTCCTGCTCGGAACTTGCCGGGGCGGCTACCCCGTTCGCTCTCAGGTTGTCGCTCATCCCAGGAACCCCTCTCCTCCACCGAACCAGCCGAACGCCATGTGCACGGTGAGCCATGCACCGAACAGGATGATCACCATTCGGGTGACCCACAGGTGGATCAAGTTCTTCCGGTTGACCACCGTGGGGGTAGTCAGCTTGAGCCAGCGCCGGAAGTGCTCGGTGAACGTGTCGCCGGGCCTTCGATCAATGATCGCCATTCCCTCGAACACGAGGAACACGAGGATCCACGAGATCCACGCCACGGTGTACCTGCTCATGTCAGGTCCTCAGCTCTCTCGTCGTCTTCCCAGTCCAGGTGCTCCGAGGCGTGCGCCGTGACGTAGTTGACGGCGAGCGCACCGGCCACGACCCGCCACAGCGGAAGAACGTGGAACAGTCGGGCGAGTGCGTAGCTGGCCACGATCACGAACGAAACGTGGAACCCGGCACAGTGCGGGCAGTGCAGCCCGATCAGATACTTCTCAGCAGAGGTGTTCACGAACCGCCGGTAGAGCGGGGCGTGAATCCACCACTTGCCGAGGTCATCTACGGTGACGAACCTCGTCAGCCTGGCGGATGCCCCGAGCATCAACAGGACATCGGTCGAGCGGTTGAACGGGCTCATCCGAGCATCAACCGCAGCGCGAGCAGTGCGGAATACCCAACGCCGAGCACGAGCAGAATCCTGCCCTGGTACTGACGAATCCAGCTCGCCTGTAGTGCGTGACATATCGTGTCCCCTCAGTGTGTATGTGTGTGTGTGATTACTACTTGGCCCCGCGCTCCCCGTCCTCCCAGGTCGAGATGATCTTCTCGAACTCTGCATCTACCTCAGTCGAGGAGTCGGCACCTCTGACCTTGTCGGTGACCGCGGAGATGAGGGTCTCGATCGAGCAGCCCGGAGTCCATTCAGCGCCGATGAGCTTCCACGCGCAGTACGGCTCCGGCAGGTGCGGGCCGGGCATCAACGCCACTC
>CAYXQW010000558.1:0-585 GCA_964466695.1 uncultured Bdellovibrionales bacterium | reverse complement strand
GCCACTCGCCGATTGCACAGGGCACACACCGCTTCCCGGAGCAGAGCTTCGGCCATAGCCAGGGCAGCCTCACTGGGCGAGTGCCGGTTCTCGATGAGAACCGATCTCCCCGACAGGATGACCTCACAATTCCACGCGGGAGAGTCCGCAAGGGTCGTGGGGTCGCCGGTGTATCTGATGGTTAACGTGGTAATCCCCATGTCCTTACACAACCCGCGCAAGGCTTCTACCACGTCCGATGAATACGTCGGGAGATTCACAACCCCGGTAACTTCGTCGAACCCATATTTCTCAGTCATTTCTGTCTCCAGTCAGAAAGCTTCAAGATCCCACAGAATCCGAAAGATGATGATCCCCGGGATGACGACGATAGCCACGAACGGCCGGAAGAATCTCAGCTCGAACCACCCCCCGGTGTGCATCCACAGCCACGCCGTGACCCGGAGCCGGCCCAGTAGAAGCGAGGGGACGCCGCGCCTGCCCGAGAAGATGTCGAGGATCAGGTGAGACAACCAAGCCATGGCAACGGCGCCGAGCACCCACCAGTACGGCGAGCCGTTCAGGTGCAGACCCCAGGCCACGAGC
>CAYXQW010000557.1:0-1907 GCA_964466695.1 uncultured Bdellovibrionales bacterium | reverse complement strand
GTGTTATCGACCACGTAGGGGATGTCGTGCGCCTTGGCCACGCCGGCTATGGCCTCGTGGCAGGGCACCACGAGGCGCGGGTTCGCGAGGTTTTCGACGAGGATCATGCGCGTAGCGCGCGTCACCATGCCCCCGAGCTCGTCGGGCGCGAGCGGATCGAAGAAGCGCGTGTGTATCCCGAGGGTCGCGAGCGTGTCCTGCAAGAGACCCATGGTGCCGCCGTAGGCGCAGGAGGCGGCGAGGATCTCGTCGCCCGGCTTGAGCATGTTTAAGATGAGCCCCGTCATGGCGGCCATGCCCGAGGCGAAGCCGACGGCGCCGATGCCGCCCTCGAGGCTGCTTACGCGCTTCTCGGCTTCATCGACCGTGGGGTTGCCGAGCCGCGAGTAGATGAAGCCCGGCTCGGCGAGGCCGAAGAGCGCCGCAGCGTGCTCGGTACTATCATAGGTGAAGCCGGCGGTCTGATAGATGGGCACGGCGCGGGCGTGCTGATGCGCGCGAGGTTGATAGGTGCCATGAACGAGGGTCGTTTCGCGACTATAGCGGCTGGTCATGAGCGCTTGGTCTATCAGCTCGCGGCTACAGATAGAAGCGCCGCGCCTTGCCGAGCTCGACGCGCGAGCGCTACGAGCCGCTCATGAAGGAAACGAGCTCGCGTCATGTCTATGGCCCCGTGGTCTCGCGCCGGCTCGGCCGCTCGCTCGGCGTAGACCTCATACCGTTCAAGGTCTGCTCTTACGATTGTATTTATTGTCAGCTCGGCGGCACCACCGAGAAGACCGTCGCGCGCCGCGTATACGTCCCGGCGCGGCAGATCATAGAAGAGCTCGGGCAGAAGCTCGCCGCGGTGACGCGCCCCGACTTCATCGCGCTCGCGGGCTCGGGTGAGCCGACCTTGCACGTGGGTCTAGGTGAGATCATCTCCGGCATCAAGGCGCTGACCTCGGTACCGATCGCCGTGTTCACCAACGGCTCGCTGTTGTGGATGCCAAAGGTGCGACGCGACCTCGCGCGCGCGGACGTGGTCTTACCCTCGCTCGACGCCGGGACCGCCGCGAGCTTTGCGCGGGTGAACCGCCCGCACCAGGAAATCGACTTCGAGCGGATGATCGATGGGCTCGTCGCGTTCGCGCGCGACTTCGAAGGCGAGCTCTGGCTCGAGGTCTTCGTGCTCGACGGGATAACGAGCGACGTCGAGGAGATAGACCGCATCGTCGCGCTCACAAATCGCATACGTCCCACGCGCGTGCAGCTCAACACCGTCTCGCGACCGGCCGCCGAGCCAGGTGTCATGGGGGTCACGCGCGAGCTGCTCGCGACCTTGCAGAGCCGCTTCGTCGTGCCGTGCGAGGTCATCGCCGAGCCGCCACGCGCAAAAGAGCAAAGCACGAACGCGCGGCACGATAAGCAGGCCATAAAAGACGAGATCGTGGCGCTCGTAAGCCGCCACCCCTCTACCGCGGAGGACATCGCCGCGGGCCTCGAGCTCGCTTTGCCCGAGGTCCGCGCGCTGCTCTCAGAGCTCGAAGGCAAGGGTGCGGTGCGCAGCGAGCGCCGGGCGGACGGGGAGTTCTACACGGGGAGCAGGTGAGTCAGGTCTCGCGCAGACCGAGCTCCTTCATCTTGTTCTGCAGGCCCTTGCGGCTTATGCCGAGCGCCAAGGCCGCGTGCGTGACGTTGCCGCTCGTCTCCTCGAGCGCCTTGACGATGAGGTCCTTTTCGAGCTCGACCGTGGCTTGCTTGACGATGTCCTTCAAGGAGGAGCTGCTCGACTCGAGGTTTGTCGGCGCCTCCACACGCGGCGCGCGCGCGACACCCGGGCGGGCCTCGGGGTTTTGCAGGTCCTCGGGCAAATCGCCGACGTCGATCTCTTCGTGCTCGCAAAAGAGCAGCGTCCGCTCGATGAC
>CAYXQW010000556.1:0-1907 GCA_964466695.1 uncultured Bdellovibrionales bacterium | reverse complement strand
GTTCACCGCGGCGTTTATGCGTTTGAAGACCATCTGGTGGATGGCGTAGATGGTGACGCTCGCGGTGACAAAGCCGATCGGCGCGATGATGCTCGCGACCTTCCAGCTAAAGCCGTCCTGGGCCCACAAGTACGCCCAGACGAACACGATGTTGGCGATGATGAAAAACGACAGGTACATGGCGATAGTGAGCCGCCGGCCCAGGCCCCTGTGGGTGAACGCGAACAATAATGCGATGCTGGGGATCATCAAACCAACGGAGATGAGCGGGAAGAGCAAGAAAGCAGACATGATGGAGAGCTCCTGGTTGAGGTTTTCGCTAAGACGCGCTGCGCCTTGGCCGCATCTATTCTACAAGAAAATGCCGCGCTCCGAGGGTTGAGTTCTCTGGGCGATCCGCGCTACGAAAACTCTTTGCTCAAAACCCATCTCGAGCAGGAGGACCTCGCACATGAAAGCTATCACCGCCCTGACCTTATCCCTCGCGTTCGCTAGCGGTTGCGTCACGAGCGGCACTCACGATGCCGTCCTCGCCGACCTCGAGAAGACCCGCACCGAGCTCGCCGACGAGCAGGCCAAGGCCAAGGACCTCGACGATAAGCTCGCGCTCACCACGGGCCAGAACGAGATCCTGGCCACCAAGATCTCGTCGATGGGTCAAAACGTCGAGCAGCTCCTCGGCGAGAAGGACAAGCTCTCGCAGGAGCACGCGGCGCTCGCCAAGGAGTACGAGGAGCTCAAGCGCATGCGCGCCGTGGCCGAGGCGCGTAACGCCGAGTACCGCTCGCTGCTCGAGAAGCTTCGCCACATGATCGACGCCGGCACCCTCACCGTGGTGCCTCGCGGCGGCCGGCTCATCGTGCAGATGTCGAGCGACGTCCTCTTCCCCCCCGGGGCCGCCCGCATCAAGAACGAGGCCAAGGAGTCCATCCGCGAGCTCGCTATGACCATCCGTGAGTTTCGCGATCGCAAGTTCCAGGTCATGGGCCACTCCGACTCGACCCCCATCCGCACCGAGCGCTTCCCCTCGAACTGGGAGCTCTCGAGCCAGCGGGCGATCGAGGTGGTTCGTCTCATGGTCGAGGCCGGGGTACCGCCTGAGATGATCTCGGCCGCCGGCAACGCCGAGTTCGATCCCGTCGAGAGCAACGACACCAAGGAAGGCAAAGCGAACAACCGCCGCGTCGAGGTGGTGTTCTTGCCGACCATCGACGAGCTGCCCGGCTTCGACGCCGTGCTTCCCCCAAAGAAGTAGTTACACGGGGTAGGCGCGCGCGTAGGCGATCTCGAGCCCCACACGACACCCTACTTCTATCCCACGCAGACCCTCACCGCGGCGCGGTATGTGCGCGGTGAGCGTCCCTACCTCCGGCACCTCGACCTCGACACGAAGGCCATCACCGAGCGGCGTCAGGCGGCGCACCACCGCCACCCCGCCGTCATCCCTATAAAGCTCGAGGTCGGAGGTGCGCACCACCACGCGCGCCCTGCCGTCTTTGTGACCTTCGAGCAAGACCGAGAGCGCCCCGGCGCTCGCTTTTCCCCCGCGCACCTCGGCCTCGAAGGTGTTCATCTCGCCGAAGAAGCGCGCGACGAACTCGTTCGCCGGGTGATCGATGATCTCTTCGGGGCTCCCCACCTGCTCGACCCTGCCTTGATTGATGATGACTACCCGATCGGCCACCTCGCACGCCTCGTCCTGATCGTGGGTCACGAACAACGAGGTGACCTTCATCTCGTCGTGCAGCCGCCGCAGCCACCGCCGCAGCTCCTTGCGCACCTGCGTATCAACCGCGGCGAAGGGTTCGTCGAGGAGCAGCAGACGAGGCTCCGGCGCGAGCGCACGCGCGAGCGCCACGCGCTGGCGCTGGCCACCCGAGAGCTGCGCCGGCAGGCGCTGGTCGAAG
>CAYXQW010000555.1:0-1910 GCA_964466695.1 uncultured Bdellovibrionales bacterium | reverse complement strand
GGTCGGCATAGAAGAGCTTGTGGGAGCGCGCCTGAGCCTCCCACATCTTCACCGCCGCGTCCTTGTCGTCCATAAGCTCGAGCAGGTACGCCGCGCGCTCTACGGCGATGAAATGCAAGGAGTCATCGGCCGCGCCCTTGGCCGCGAGGGCGCGGAAGAGGCTCAAGGCCTTGTCACGCTCGCCGAGCTCGAGATGGAGATCGGCCACGTAGAGGCGCGCCAGATCAGCGATCCCGCTCTTCGGCGCGGCCGCGATCACGCGCTCGAAGGCCTCGCGCGCGGCGAGCGCCCTCTCCTGCTCGGAGGCGAAGGTCGGGGGTGAAGAGGTGGGCGCGGCCGCCTCGGCCGTGACCTCGGCAGCCTTCATCTCGAGCGCCGCGCCGTAGAGCTTGGAGGCCTCGAAGAGCCGCCTCTCGGCGTTCTCGATCACCACCCACACCGCCACGATGACGATAAAGACGAGAACGACCAGGGCGCCTATGCCTTTGCCGTGCTGCTTGACCCACGCCGCGGCACGCCCCGCCACGCTGAGGAAAGCATCTTCGCGCTTGAGAAGCTCTTTGCGAGACATTTTTTCTGACACTTGAGTCGACCTCCGCGTCGAACAGCGAATGTTGGCGAAGAGCCGTCTTACTGCATCGCGCTCCCAAAACGCAACGCGCCTCTCGTATAATGGTGTGTTGCCCAAAGCCGCGACCATGATATAGGGCAGCCCAATTTCAAGGAGGAGCTCTCTCGGGCCGCGTATGGCGGTCAGAGGTTTTTGGGGACGAGTCCAAACCGACTCGCAGAGTTTATAGGAGCAGCCAAGGTGAATGGTATTTACCCCTTCCAAAGGCGCTCGTATTGCGTTCCCGCAGCCCTCGCCGAGCGAGCTTCACCTCGCGTAGCGCGCCTTCTTGGGAGCGCCGAGACGATCCATGACACGAAAGATGATTGTAAATTCGATAGATCCGGAAGAGGTCCGGATTGCCATCCTCAACGAGGGTTTCCTCGAAGACTTCGACATTGAAACACGAGGCGTCGAGAAGAATAAAGGGAACATCTACAAGGCCGTAGTGGCCGCCGTCGAGCCCGCCCTCAACGCCGCCTTCATCGACTACGGCGTCGATAAGCAAGGCTTCCTCACCGCGGGAGACATCGACCCTCGGCTCTCCTCCTCCGACGACGAGAAGTCCTACCGCGTCTCGGATCTGCTGAAGCCCAAGCAGCACGTGCTCGTGCAGGTGAGCAAGGACGAGGTCAGCCAAAAAGGCGCCGTGCTCACCACCTACCTCTCGCTCGCCGGCCGCTACGTCGTGGTCATGCCCGGCTCGGCGCGGCACGGCGTCTCGCGCAAGATAGACGACGACGAGACGCGCAACCGCATCCGCGAGGCCGCCGCGCTGCTCGACGTGCCGGACAACATGGGCGTCATCGTGCGCACCGCCGGGCGCGACCGGAGCCGCGAGCAGCTCAACCGCGACCTCGGCGTCTTGCTGCGCCTGTGGGAGAACATCCAGCGCGAGGCCGAGCGGGCCAAGGCCCCGGCCCTGATCTTCAAGGAGCAGGACGTCATCATCCGCGCCTTGCGCGATTACTACCGCGACGACATCGACGAGATCGTCCTCGACAGCGACGAGGCCTTCGACCGCGCCGCCGAGTACATGCACATGGTAATGCCCGACAGGAAGAGCGTGCTCACGCGCTACGTCGAGCGCCGGCCTATCTTTCATCACTACCGCATCGAGGAGCAGCTCGAGGCGCTCTACGCCCCGAAGGTCACCTTGCCCTCGGGAGGCTCGCTCGTCATCGAATCCACAGAGGCGCTCGTCTCGATCGACGTAAACAGCGGCAAGCAGAAGCTCGGCGGCCAGGAAGAGACCGCCCTGCAAACCAACCTCGAGGCGGCCCGAGAGATCGCGAGGCAG
>CAYXQW010000554.1:0-1913 GCA_964466695.1 uncultured Bdellovibrionales bacterium | reverse complement strand
CACAAGATGGCCGAGGCCAACAGGGCCTTCGCGCACTATCGCTGGTAGGTGTCGCTCGAGGTCGTATGGGCATACGATAGCGACGAGCCAAGGTAGAACGCATACGAGGCTCGTCCTTTTTTGGTCTTTGACAGCTTGCAGTGTGACGGTGGGTAGCCGGACGCGTGAGAGCAGTCTTTTGGATGTGGAATCATGGCACGTGATTTTAGCTTAGAAAAAACGCGCAACATCGGCATCATGGCCCACATTGACGCGGGTAAGACTACGACTACCGAGCGCGTCCCTTATTACACTGGAGTTACGCACAAGATCGGCGAGGTCCACGATGGCGCGGCCACGATGGACTGGATGGAGCAAGAGCAAGAGCGCGGTATTACGATCGCCTCCGCCGCGACCACCTGCTTCTGGCGCGATCATCGCGTAAATATCATCGATACTCCCGGGCACGTCGATTTCACGATTGAGGTCGAGCGCTCCTTGCGCGTCCTCGACGGCGCCGTGGCGGTCTTCGACGCGGTGAGCGGTGTCGAGCCGCAGAGCGAGACGGTCTGGCGTCAGGCCGACAAGTATCGCGTGCCGCGTGTTTGCTTTGTCAATAAGATGGATCGCACGGGCGCCGACTTCGCGAACTGCGTGCACGAGATAAGCGACAAGTTGGGCGCCAAGCCCGTAGCCGTGCAGCTCCCGATTGGAGCCGAGGACAAGTTCAAGGGTGTCATCGATGTCATCGCCAAGAAGGCGCTCATCTGGCACGAGGAGACGCTCGGCGCCAAATACGAAGTGACCGATGTCCCGGAGGAGCTTCGCGAGGCGGTCGAGAAGGCTCACGAGGAGGTCTTGGACGCGGCGACACATTACGACGACGCGCTCATGGAGGCCGTGCTCGAGGGCAAGAGCGTAGACCCGAAGCAAGTCCGCGCGGCGTTGCGTCGCGGCACGATCAAGCTCGATATCGTCCCTGTGTTGTGCGGGTCGGCGTTCAAGAACAAGGGTGTGCAGCCGATGCTCGATGCGGTCATCGACTATCTCCCTTCGCCGCTCGACGTGCCGCCGGTCGTCGGCAAAAATCCGAAAGATGGCACGGAGCTGCCGCGCCCGGCCGATGACAGCGCGCCGTTCGCCGCGCTCGCCTTCAAGATCATGACGGATCCTTACGTCGGTCAGTTGACGTACTTCCGCGTGTACTCCGGGACCTTGCGCTCGGGAGATACGGTCTTGAACGCCACGAAGGGCAAGCGCGAGCGGATCGGACGTTTGTTGCGCATGCACGCCAACAAGCGCGAGGAGATCAAGGAGATCCACTCTGGCAACATCGCGGCCGCGGTAGGACTCAAGCTGTCTGGTACGGGCGACAGCCTCTGCGACGCCGATCACCCCGTGCTCCTCGAGTCGATCGAGTTCCCCGAGCCGGTGATCGAGATCGCCATCGAGCCGAAGAGCAAGGCCGATGAGGAGAGGCTCGGGGTTTCGTTGCAGAAGCTCGCGACCGAAGATCCGAGCTTTCGCGCGGGCACCGATCCCGAGAGCGGGCAGACCATCATCAAGGGTATGGGGGAGCTTCACCTCGACATCATCGTCGACCGCCTCCGCCGCGAGTTCAAGGTAGAGGCTAACGTCGGCAAGCCGCAGGTCGCTTATCGCGAGTCGATTACCACCAAGGCCGAGGCCGAGGGCAAGTATGTTCGCCAGTCCGGCGGTCGCGGTCAGTACGGCCACGTTTGGCTACGGGTCGAGCCCAACACCGTCGGTGCCGGCTTCGAGTTCGTAGACGAGATCGTGGGCGGCGTGGTTCCGCGCGAGTATATCCGGCCGGTCATGCAGGGCGTAAGCGATGCTTTGCAGCGCGGTATCTTGGCCGGGTTTCCGCTGGTGGACGTCAAGGTCAGCCTCTTCGATGGCTCGTATCACGAGGT
>CAYXQW010000553.1:0-1927 GCA_964466695.1 uncultured Bdellovibrionales bacterium | reverse complement strand
GCAACAGCCGGGAGATCCCGAACGTGCCGGCAGCGAGGCACTACACAGCTCAGGACAATGGCCTCCTGCGGCCCTGGGTGGGCCGGGTATTCCTCAATCCGCCGTTCGGCTACGAAGTCGAGGATTGGTTCTCGAAATTATTCTTGGAGCGGCTGGAGGGCCGGACCACGGAAGCGATTATCCTCTGGAAATCTGCGACCGAGACCGCTGCATGGAAGACGCTCACAAGGCTCTCGTGCCGGGTCTGTTTCCCTTCTGCGCGGGTCCGGTTCGGCGGGCCCGGGAGCGATGAGCGGAAAGGCCCGACATTTTCCCCTGCGCTGTTCTATGTCGGATCCCGGCCCGAGCGGTTCGAAGAAGCGTTCCGGCATATCGGGGATGTCTGGGTTGTGCCGGACCGGGCAGAACTTTGTCCAGGACAGGGATCTGCATGAGCGAGGAAAGCCTCAACCTTGGGGAGGCCCTGCGTCTGGCCCGCGAGAAGGCGAACCGGGAACGGAACCGGGCGAAATGCAGGAAGTACTACCGGAGGAGGGTGGAGAAAGGGAAGCAGGATTGATTTTTATTCAATTCTGTCCTTTACCCTATTATGGACCCGGTCAAAATCAAATTGCTCGAAGATAATCTTGGGCACATCTTCAAGGAAAGGAGAGAATTGTTTCGGGCTTTAACACATCCGACATTCGCAAAAGAAGAAAAAGAGCGGAAGAACGGTCCCCGGGACTGCCCTCATCAGGAAACCTACGCAACATTGGGGGATGCAATTTTAAAGGCAGGTTTTGTTCTGCTGTTGATGGAGAGGGGTATAAACACCAAAGGGGATATCACCATTATCAAATCCGATCTGGAAAAAAATCTGAAATTAGCTGAAGTCGGAGCCCGTCTGAAACTTCTCGAAAATAATCTGATTTATCATCGTATGGGGGAAGGCGATCAGCTAAAAACCGGAGAAAAAAAATTGTATTCGGATACCGTCGAAGCTTTAATCGGAGCAATTTTTATCGATACAGGTTGTTCTTTTGATGAAACGAAAGTCTGTATCTCGAAAATATTTGGGCCTGAATTACATCTGATGACAGATGGGGAAAAATAAGCCCAAATTGGGCTCCGTTTTCCCTCCCCTCATCCGGAAAACCCCGTAAAATCGATATTTTTGGACCCTGCGGAAAATAAGCCTGAAATAAACCCCGTTTTCCAAAATACGGCAGAATTGCATGTCATTAAAACGTCACCGGAGCCCTTTCTATGGCCCTGTTTTTTGCACCTACTTTTCCCCATCCGGGCCCGAAAAAGGCTGCCGGAACGCGTATATGAGGCTCGACTTCTCCGACGATAAGATTATAAAAATGGAATAATTAGAATATTCCTGAAAAACGGGGAATATGAGGGTTTTTCAGATGTAATTTTTCATTTTCTTCACAAGGGCGAGTTGTTGATTTGCCTCGTCTCTCGTGTTCTTCTCGATCGCGGCCATGATGTCCTTGACGGGAATTGCCAGGGCATATTTTTTATTCGGGCGCCCTTTCTTCTCCGAAGGGATCTCCTTGCTCGTGACCCAGCCCTGCCCGGCCATGTATTTGATAGCAAGACTGACTTCCGGCTGCCGCAGGTCGATCCCGCGTTCTATTGCCCGGGACGTTGCCTCCTTTGTATTGATGAGGAATACAAGCACCTTGGCGACATTCCTCTTTGTCCCGATATCCATCAGCAGATTGGCGAATTCCTCTTCCTTCTCTGAAAAATACTGAACGGTTTCTTCTCTCATCAAAATCACCATATGTCTTTTTGCTTTGTCTTTCTTGTCCTGGAATAATTCCGGTCTTCATTCGCTGGAGACCGGTGGGGATCGGTTTTTTCCTCTACCGGTAATTCTGGAAAACAGGTCCACAAGGATCTCATGGGTTTTGTAGAACCGGTAGCCGAAATA
>CAYXQW010000552.1:0-1938 GCA_964466695.1 uncultured Bdellovibrionales bacterium | reverse complement strand
AAGCTCGGGCCGCTCACCTTCGGCAAGAAGGAGGAGGCCATCTTTCTCGGCCGCGAGATCGCGCAGCACCAGGAGTACTCCGAGCAGACGGCGGTCGAGATCGACAGCGAGGTGCGCCGCATCGTCACCGAGCAGTACGATCGCGCGAAGGAGATCATCACCGCGCGGCAAGCCGAGCTTACGCGCATCGCCGAGGCCTTGATCGAGTACGAGACGCTCGAGGGCGACGAGGTGCAGGCGCTCATCGAGGGCCGCGCGCTCACGCGGGAGCCCCCCAAGGTGCGGATGCACACGCGCGAGGAGGTCGAGCAGCGGCAGCGCGACGCGAAGGAGAAGCGTACGCAAGAGGCGCAGGTGCTCGGCGAGCTCGCGCATAGCTCGGGCGAGGCGTGAGCTTTGCGACCTCTCGCAAGACCCCCGCCCCGATAGAGCTCGGGCCTTTGCTCTTCTGCTTCGACGCCCCCGTGTTGATGGGGGTGATCAACGCGACGCCCGACTCTTTTTCGGACGGCGGCGTTCGTCTCGGGGTCGCGGAGGCCGTGGCGCGCGCGCGGCAGATGGTCGCGGACGGAGCCTCGATCGTGGACATCGGCGGTGAGTCGACGAGGCCTTCGGCCGAGCCCGTGGCGGCGCGCGTCGAGCTTATGCGCGTGCTGCCGGTGGTCGAGGCGGTGGTCGAAGCCGGGCTCGGCGTGGCCGTGAGCGTGGACACCCGCAAGGCCGAGGTGGCGCGCGCGGCCCTCGCGGCCGGGGCGCACATGATAAACGACGTGAGCGCGCTCGGCGATCCGGCGATGGGGGAGGTCGTGGCCGAGCACGGCGCGGCGTTGGTCTTGATGCACATGCGCGGTGATCCGCGCACCATGCAGCGCGGCGACATCGTCTACGATGATCTCTTCGGTGAGCTATGCGGGTTCTTCGACTTGGCGATCGACCGCGCCACGCGGGCGGGGGTCGCGCGCGAGCGCCTCATGATCGATCCGGGGATAGGCTTCGGCAAGACTACCGGCCACAACCTGCAGCTCACGCGGCACCTCGAGGTGTTCGCGAGGTATCATCTGCCCGTGCTCTACGGCCCTTCGCGCAAGCGCTTCCTGGGCGAGGTGACGGGGCGAGAGGTGCACGACCGCGATCGCGCGACCGCGGCCGCGTGCGCGCTCGCCGTCTTGCTCGGGGCGCACGTGCTGCGCGTGCACGACGTGGGCGCCGCGCGTGACGCCGTGCTCGTGGCGCGGGCCGTGCGTGACGCCGGCGGCGATCGAAATCGATGATCGCCGGTCTTCGGCCGTAGACGAGCGCAGGGTCGGCTTGCTAGTCTCGCAATTTTGGAGGTGAGCCTATGGATATTACCGCGGCGCAGCATGGCGTTGATCTCGAGAAGTTGATCGCCGAGCATCGTGCTCTCGACGAGCGGGTCAACGATCTCGAGCAACGGGTGCACCTTACCCCCGAGGAGGAGCTCGAGGTGCACGAGCTCAAGAAGCTCAAGCTTCAGAAGAAAGATCAGATCGAGCAAGCTCGCGTTAGCTCTTAATCGCTTAGCGATGCGCGATAGGTAGGCGGCGCCCTTCGCCGAAGGCCTTGCGGCTCACACGCAGCCCCGGGGGCATTTGCCGCCGTTTGTATTCGCTCGCGTCGAGCATCTTCACGACGCGCTGCACGACCTCGGGATCGTGGCCGGAGGCTATGATCTCCCCGGCTGACGCGGCGCCCTCGATATAGGCGGCGAGGATAGCGTCGAGCTCGGCATAAGGCGGCAGCGAGTCCTGGTCGGTCTGGTCTTCGCGCAGCTCGGCCGAGGGGGGCTTTTCGATCGTGCTCTCGGGGATGGGGGGGAGCTTCGAGGTCTCGTTGTAGTAACGGGCGAGGGCGTAGACGTCGGTCTTGTAGACGTCGCTCAAGACGGCGAGCCCCCCGCACATATCGCCGTAGAGGGTG
>CAYXQW010000551.1:0-1938 GCA_964466695.1 uncultured Bdellovibrionales bacterium | reverse complement strand
ATGATCCCGATCACCTCGTCGAGCTCGCGGTCACAGAGAGGGAAGCGAGTATGCCCGGCCTCCATGGCCCGCGTCAGGTTCTCCTCGAAGCCGAGGTTGGCGTCGAGCAGGAAGACGTCGTTGCGCGGCACCATGAGGTGCCGCACCGTCTTCGAGGGCAGAGTGAGCGCCTTCGAGAGCAGCTCGGCGCGCGAGGGTCGCAAGAGCCCGGCCGAGCGCGCCTGCGACAAGATGATCTTGATCTCCTCCTCGGAGTGCTGATCGCCCGCGTGCGACGACGGCGAGACATGAAAGAGACGCAGCACGAGCAGGGCCAACCCATTGAGCGCCCAGATGGCCGGGTAGAGCATGAGGTAGAACGCGCGCATGGGGTAGGAGACGGCCAGGGCGACGCTCTCGCTCTTGATGATGGCGAGGCTCTTCGGGGCGAGCTCCCCGAGCACGATGTGCAAGACGGTGATGATGAGGAAGGCCGAGCCGAGCGAGATGCGGTGCACCCAGACCTCGCTGCTTATGCCGGCGGCGGCGAGCGGCCCCGCGATGATGCGGGCGAAGGCAGGCTCGCCTATCCAGCCGAGGCCGAGGCTCGCGAGGGTGATGCCGAGCTGGGTCGCCGAGAGGTAGCCGTCGATGTTGCCGATGATGCGGCGGGTGGTGGCGGCTCCAGGGCGGCCTTTGCGCTCGAGCTCCTCGATGCGCGTCGGCCGCACCTTGACGATGGCGAACTCGGTGGCGACAAAAAAAGCGTTGAGCCCCACCAGGGCCAACGCCAACAGCAGGGCGAGGAGCTCCATTTATTGAGCGTAGAATGGCGCGTCTTGGTCGCAGAGGTCAAGAGCGCGATCTCTTGCTACCTCAAAGCAGCCCCGCGCGGGCGAAGATGGCGTCCGCGTGGCGGCTGTAGGCGGCGAGGTCGAACGCGCGCGCGAGGTCTTTATCGGGGACGAGCTTTTGCACCTCGGGCATGGCGGCGAGGGCCTCGCGCAAACCGGGCGCTTCGCGCTCCCAGACCTGCATGGCGGCGCGCTGCACCAGGGCGTAGGCCACCTGACGATCGAGCCCGGCCGTAAGCAGCACGGCGAGCGCGCTCTGGCTGAAGACGAGGCCGCGGGTGTGCTCGAGGTTACGCCGCATCTCCTCGGGGTAGATGCGAAGCTCGCGCACGAGCCTCGTCATGCGCAGCGTCATGTAGTGCGCGAGGTGGAAGGCGTCGGGGAAGGCGATGCGCTCCACCGAGGAGTGCGAGATGTCGCGCTCGTGCCACAGCGCGATGTCCTCGAGCGCCGCGAGGCTGTAGCCGCGCAAGAGCCGCGCCATGCCGCAGAGCCGCTCGCTGTTGATCGGGTTCTTCTTGTGCGGCATCGCCGAGGAGCCGGTCTGCCCCTTGGCGAAGGCCTCTTCGGCCTCGTGCACCTCTGTGCGCTGGAGCGCGCGGATGTCGGTGGCGAGGCGCTCGAGGCCACCGCCGAGCAAGGCGAGGGTGGTCATGACCGAGGCGTGCCGGTCGCGCGGTACG
Organism: uncultured Bdellovibrionales bacterium; assembly: GCA_964466695.1. Classification (GTDB taxonomy): domain Bacteria; phylum Myxococcota; class XYA12-FULL-58-9; order XYA12-FULL-58-9; family JAFGEK01; genus CAYXQW01. The sequence continues at coordinate 422 of CAYXQW010000551.1, read as the reverse complement.
ACCTGCGTCGCTACGGGCTCGGGCACGAGATCGAGGCGCGCGAGGACGTCGCGCTCGAAGTCGGGGTCGGTCTGGCTGAAGGTACCCACAGCGCCCGAGAGCTTGCCGAAGCCTATGTCGCGCTTTTCGCGCGCGAGCCGTTCGAGGTTGCGTAAAAGCTCGGCGTAGAAGCCGGCGAGCCTGATGCCATAGGTGGTGGGCTCGGCGTGTACGCCATGGGTGCGGCCGGTGCACGGCGTGAGCTTGTGCTCGCGTGCGCGCGCGGCCACGGCCCAAGAGAGCTCTGCGAGCGCCGTGCGCGTTATCTCGAGGCTCTGGACGATGGCGAGCGCCAGGCTGGTGTCGACGACGTCGCTGCTCGTGAGCCCGCGGTGCAGGTGCCGGCTCGCCGGCTCGCCAACCCGTTCGGCGAGGGCGCGCAC
>CAYXQW010000550.1:0-1944 GCA_964466695.1 uncultured Bdellovibrionales bacterium | reverse complement strand
CGTGCGCGCCGTACGCATAAGCAGCGCGCGGTGATCGCCGATCTTTAGCGTGAAGACGTAGAAGGCATTATATCTATCCCCCGTGGCTCTCGACAAACGACAGCCGGTGCTCGGCATGGTGCTCGCGGGCGGACAAGGCGCACGGTTGCACCCCCTCACATCGCACCGCGCCAAGCCCGCGGTGCCCTTCGCGGCTCGCTACCGCATCGTCGACTTCATCCTCAACAACTTCGTCAACTCCGGAATATACTCGGTATATGTGCTCACGCAGTTCCGCGCGCAGTCGCTCACCGAGCACATCCAGCGTTACTGGCGCTTCGGCGCGTTCCTCACCGATCACTTCATCACGCTCGTCCCGGCGCAGATGTATCGCTTCGAGGAGCTCGGGGCCTCGTGGTACCGCGGCACCGCCGACGCGATTTATCAGAACGCGCACCTGATCGAAGACCAGAAGCCCGAGATCACGGCGATCTTCGGCGCCGACCACGTCTACAAGATGAACATCAGCCACATGGTCGAGTACCACGAGGACACCCGCGCCGACCTCACCATCGCCGGCTACCCGGTGCCCATCGAACAGGCCTCGCGCTTCGGCGTGCTCGAGGTCGACGAGAAGCGCGCGCTCTCCAAGTTCACCGAGAAGCCGTCCGAGGCCCGGTCCATGCCCGGCAGACCTGGCTGGGTCTATGTCTCGATGGGCAACTACACGTTCTCGACCCAGGTGCTCATGGATCTCTTGATCAAGGACGCGCAGGACCCCGATTCTACGCACGACTTCGGCAAGGATCTCATCCCCCGCGCCTTGCGCGAGGGCTACTCGATCCGCGTCTACGACTTCTACGACAACCCCATCCCGGGCCAGGACAAGCCGAACACCTACTGGCGCGACGTCGGCACCCTCGACGCCTACTTCGAGGCCTCGATGGAGCTCGTGGACGTGGTGCCCGAGTTCGACATCTACAACCCCGAGTGGCCGCTGCGCTCGGCGAGCATCTTCAGCCCGCCGGTGAAGTTCGTCCACGAGTTCGGCGAGCGCGTCGGCCACGCGATCAACAGCCTGGTCGCCGGCGGCGTCATCGTCTCGGGCGGTCTCGTACGCGAGTCGCTCCTCTCGCGGCGCGTCCGCATCAACTCCTACGCGGTGGTCGAGCGCTCGGTGCTGCTCGACCACGTCGAGGTGGGACGCGAGTGCCACATCAAGAACACCATCATCGACAAGGACGTCATCGTCCCGCCCAACACGCGCATCGGCTATGACGTCGAGGAGGACCGCGCCCGCGGCTTTGTCGTGAGCAAGGCCGGGGTCGTGGCCGTGCCCAAGGCCTATCGCTTCGCGACCTGACAGCGCTCTCGTCTCCATTTAAGTTGAAGCCCCACACCCGAGCTGCTACCTGACCACCCGTTATGGATAACTCCGAGCGTGCCGCGCGCGAGCAAAGCGCCTACGATCACGAGCAGGTCTTCGAGCAGAGCCAGCTCTGGCATAGCCGCTTCGACCACGTCTTCTTCTCGCCGGATACCATCGCACACGAACGAAGGTTCGAGGAGTTACTCCTCGAGAAAGCGCGCGGCGGTCGCGTGCTCGACATCGGCTGCGGCTTCGGGCACAGCTCCATAAAGCTCTCCGCGCAAAATGCCGCCTACGTTCTCGGGGTCGATGTCTCGACCAAGGCCATCGAGCAAGCGCGGATACACGCCAAAGACGGGGAGCTGGACTTCGTCACCCACGATATCCACCAACCGCTCGCGGGCAAGTTCGACCTCATCTTGGGGCGCGCGATCTTGCACCACATCGACTATCGCGCGGTGCTGCCTCGCCTGCGCGCCGAGAACCTCGCCCCAGGCGGCCGCATGATCTTCATAGAACCCCTCGCCAGCAACCTGCTCGCGCGGCTCTACCGCCTGATCGTCCCCGAGGCGCGCACGCGCGACGAGCGTCCCTTC
>CAYXQW010000549.1:252-1954 GCA_964466695.1 uncultured Bdellovibrionales bacterium | reverse complement strand
CGGAGGCGGTGGTCGCGGGGGCGCGCGCGAAAGGTGGGGCGGCCTTCGCCTTCGCCGAGGTCGAGGACTTGATCGCCGCGCTCATGAGCGAGCTTCGCGCGGGCGACTTCGTGCTCGTCAAGGGCTCGCGCGGCATGAGGATGGAGCGCGTGGTCGCTCACCTCGCGGAGATAAGCTGATGCTCTATCTGTTGTTTACGATGCTCGCCGACGAGGTCGGGCCGTTCCGGGTGTTTCGTTACCCCTCGTTCCGCGTCCCGGCGGCGGCGCTCACGGCCCTGTGCGTGACGCTCTTGCTCTTCCCGCGCTTCATCGCGCGCATGCGGGCCTTGCAGTACGGCTCGAGCAACGTGCGCGAGGACACGCCCGCGCGGCACCTGCAAAAGAGCGGCACGCCGACCATGGGCGGGCTCTTCGTGCTCATCGCGGTGGTGGGCAGCATCTTGCTCTGGGGTGACTTGAAGAACGGCTATATCTGGGCGCTCCTCGGCGTCTTGCTCGGCTTCGGGGCCATCGGCTTTGTCGACGACTGGCGCAAGGTGCGCCGCAAGAACTCGCGCGGCCTCTCTGGTCGGGCGAAGATCTGGCTGCAGCTCCTCGTGCTCTCTTTGGTCACGCTCATCTTGGTCCTCGGCGCGCAGGGCCTCTTGCCCATGAAGCCCATCGCCTACGACACGCGGCTCTCGCTGCCCTTCGTCGCGACCAAGTTCTTCCTCCTCGACATCGGCTGGGCCTACATCCCGTTCGCCTTCTTCGTGATCCTCGCCACCTCGCACACCTTGAACCTCACCGACGGCCTCGACGGCCTGGCGATCGGCCCCACCATCATCTCGGCGGGCACCTTCCTCGTCCTCGCCTACGCGGCGGGGCTCGTGCTCACCTTCCAGTTCCAGGGCCAGTGGGTGGACTTCAACGTCGCCTCCTACTTGAACATCCCGCACATCGAGGGGGTGAGCGAGCTCGCCATCGTCTGCGGCGCCATCGTCGGCGCGGGCGTGGGCTTCCTCTGGTACAACTCTTTCCCGGCCTCGGTCTTTATGGGGGACGTGGGCGCGCTGTCGCTCGGCGCCGCGCTCGGGGCCATCGCCGTGCTCACCAAGAACGAGTTCCTCTCGGTGGTGATCCACGGCGTGCTGGTGGTCGAGGGGGTGAGCGTCATCTCGCAGGTGGCGAGCTTCAAGCTCACCGGCAAGCGGATCTTCCGCATGGCGCCGATCCACCACCACTTCGAGCTCGCCGGCGTGGCCGAGCCCAAGATCATCGTTCGTTTCTGGATCGTCTCTATCATGCTCGCCCTCGTGGCGATGGTGTCGTTGAAGCTGCGATGAGCCTCTTTGTCCCTACCAGCGAGATGCTGGCCCATATCGACGAGGTGCGCGCCTCGCCCGCGGGTCGGCGCGTCGGTGTCCTCGGCCTCGGGGTCGCGGGCAGGGCCATGGCGCTCTACCTCGCGCGCCGCGGGGCGAAGGTCTTCGGCCTCGACAGCCGAGAGACGGTCGCAGGGGAGGCGGAGCTTATGGCCGCGAAGGTCGAGCTCCTCCTCGGCGGCCGGGCGCCCGGGGCGCTCGAGGCGCTCGTCATCTCTCCCGGCGTCGATTCCCGCCAGCCGCTCGTCAAAGACGCGCGCGCCCGCGGCGTGCCGGTCTTCGGCGAGCTCGAGCTTCTGGGGCGCTTGCCCGCGAAAGTCGTCGGCATCACGGGCA
>CAYXQW010000549.1:0-209 GCA_964466695.1 uncultured Bdellovibrionales bacterium | reverse complement strand
CTTAGGGCCTTGCTCTTAGGCTCGGGCGAGCGGGTCTTCGTGGGCGGCAACTTCGGCGTGCCGGTGGCCTCCTTCGTCGACGGCGGCGAGCCTGTCGACACGGCCGTGATCGAGCTCTCGAGCTTCCAGCTCGAGACCGCCTATCGTTTTCGCGCCGAGGTCGCAGTCGTCTTGAACCTCACGCCCGATCACCTCGACCGCTACGATTC
>CAYXQW010000548.1:0-1961 GCA_964466695.1 uncultured Bdellovibrionales bacterium | reverse complement strand
AGGCCGTCTTCTTACCGCATAAAACCTCGGGGATACGCATCCGTGCTCCACGACCGAGAGTCTCGAGGACTCGTTCAACGTTGAGGTACTAGTACACTTCGCGCGGGCTTGGCCACGCCGCAAACGAAAGTGTTGCCAGCCCCGATCGTTGCCTATAAGCAAACCTACGCAATGGACTTGAGCCGACTGAACCCAGCCCAGCGCGCGGCCGTGGAGCACGGGGACACGCCCTTGTTGGTCCTCGCGGGAGCCGGCACAGGCAAGACCACCGTCATCACCTACCGCATCGCGAACCTGCTCTTTACGCGCGGCGTCTTGCCCGCGCGGATCCTCGCGGTCACCTTCACCAACAAGGCCGCGCGGGAGATGCGCGAGCGCACGGGGAAGCTCGCGAGGCTCGATCCACGCGGGCTCGACCTCGGCACCTTCCACGGCATCGCCGGCCGCCTGTTGCGCAGATACGGGGAGCACATCGGCCTCTCGCCGAGCTTCGTCATCTACGACGACAGCGATCAGATAACGCTCATCAAGCGCGTCCTTGCCGACCTCAACATCGATCCACAGGCCTACCCGCCGCGCGCCATCCGCCACAAGATCGAGGCATGGAAGAACGCCGGGCACACGCCCGCGTCGGCCACGGCCTCGAACCTCGACCGCGTGCAAAGCCGCGCCCTCGAGGTCTATGAACGCTACGAGAAGGCCCTGCTCGAGGCCAACGCCGTCGACTTCGGCGACCTGCTCTTGCACACGCTCACGCTGCTTTGCTCCGCAGAGCGCGTACGCGAGGAGCTGCGCGCGCGCTGGAGCCACATCTTCGTAGACGAGTATCAAGACACGAACCCGGTGCAGTACGCGCTGCTCCAAAAGCTCGTGACGCCCGCGCACGGCATCACGGTGGTGGGCGACGACGACCAGGCCATCTACCGCTGGCGCGGCGCCGACATCAACAACATCCTGCGCTTCGAGCGAGACTTCAAAGGCGCCTCAGTGATCCGCCTCGAGCGCAACTATCGCTCCACCAAGAACGTGCTCGCGGCGGCCAACGGCCTCATCCGCTACAACAACGCGCGCAAGGGCAAGACCCTCTACACCGAAGGCGACGCGGGAGCGAAGCTCGGGCTCACGGTCTATCGCAGCGAGCGCGACGAGGGCGCGGGCGTGGCCGACCTCATCTCACGCGCCATAAGCGACGGCGTGGCCCCCGCCGAGATCGGCGTCCTCTACCGGGTCAACGCGCAATCGCGTCCGCTCGAGGACGCGCTCCGGCGCCGCTACATCCCCTACACCATCTACGGCGGCGTGCGCTTCTACGACCGCCGGGAGGTGAAGGACATCCTGGCGTATCTCCGCCTCCTCCAAAACCCGGCCTCCGAGCTCGATTTCCTGCGCGCCTTGAGCGCCCCGGCGCGCGGCCTCGGCCGCACCTCGCTCGAGCGCCTGCGCACCTTCGCCGACGCGCGCGGCCTTATGCTCTTCGATGCGGCGAGAGCGCTCGCGCGCGAAGAGAAGGGGCTCACGCCGAAAGCGCGGCAGGCCCTCGGCGGCTTCGTCGCGCTCATCGACGAGCTTATGGCGGCCGCCGCGCGACTGCCGCTCGGGCGACTGACGGAGGAGGTGCTCCGCGCGAGCGGCTATCATCAAGTCCTGCGCGACGAGGGCACCCCGGAGGCGCAAGAGCGCCTAGCCAACCTCACGGAGCTCGTGGCCGCCGCCGACGAGTACGCCGCCCTAAACCCGAGCGCCACCTTGGCCGAGTTCCTCGAGGAGGTCGCCCTCGCCACCGACTTCGACACCAAGGATCAAGGCGGGGGATCGGTCTCGCTCATGACCTTACACAGCGCCAAGGGCCTCGAGTTCGAGCTCGTGTTGCTCCCCGGCATGGAGGAGGGCCTCTTCCCGCACAGCCGCTCGCGCGACGAGCGCGACGCCCTCGAGGAGGAGCGCCGGCTCTGCTACGTCGG
>CAYXQW010000547.1:1351-1971 GCA_964466695.1 uncultured Bdellovibrionales bacterium | reverse complement strand
GCCTCGGACACGTCGCTGAGCCGCAGGCCCACCGGCGTGCCGTCCGCCAGGTACGGGAACGGGTCGGTCGTCAGGTCCAGCGAGGTCCGGCCGCTGTCCGCCGAGAACGCTGCGTCGATGATTTCGCCAGCCCGCTTCGGACTGCCGCCTGGTCGCAGCGTGTAGACCTCGTGCTCTCGGACGTGCACATGCCCGTGCTCGACGGCTTCGGGCTCGTCGAGAAGATCCGCGCTGACTCGCAGCTCCAAGACACCCCCGTGCTGCTCGTGAGCAGCGACGACGCGCCGGAGCAGATCGCGCGCGGCGCCGCCGTCGGGGCCGACGAGTACGTGGTCAAGGGCAAGTACGAGCAGCACGAGCTTTTGGAAACCGTGGCGCGCTATCTCGGGAGTCGTGATGATCACCATCCTGATCGTTGACGACTCGCCGACGGCGCGGACCTGCCTGCGCCGGGTCTTCGAGCGCGACCCCGAGCTGCTCGTCGTCGGTGAGGCCGAGGACGGGCAGGCGGCAATGAAGCTCATAGGCAGGTTCGACCCGGACGTCGTCACCATGGACGTCTTTTTGGGTAAGGAGAACGGGCTTAAGCTCACCTCGAAGATCATGGCCGAGTCGCCGCG
>CAYXQW010000547.1:0-1341 GCA_964466695.1 uncultured Bdellovibrionales bacterium | reverse complement strand
CATCACCGGCGTCAACACGCCTAGCCCCGAGGTCATCTACGAGGCCATGGAGCGTGGCGCGGTGGACGTCGCCGCCAAGCCGCAGAACCTCTCCGGCGACGAATACGAGGTCGCTGCCAAGCAGCTCCGCCGCCTCGTGCGGGCGCTCTCGGGGGTGCCGCGGGTGCATCTGCGGCGCGCGCGCGCCAAGCTCCACGGGACCATCGCGGAGCTCTCGTCGCTCCAGCCCAAGCCCACGTTTGCGCACGAGGCTCGCCCGCGCGTGGTGCTCATCGGCGCCTCCACGGGCGGGCCGCCGCTCGTGGCCGATCTGCTGCACGCCATACCTCGCCCAGTGAGCATCCCGGTGCTGATAGCTCAGCACATGAGCGCGGGGTTCGGGGAGGGCTTCGCCTCGTGGCTGACCGATTGCACCAAGCACGCGACCGCGGTGGTCAAGGGCAACACCAAGCTCATAGCGTCGGTCTATCTCGCCCCGGACAGCCAGAGCTTACGGCTCCTCTCGTCTGCCACGCTCGCGCCGAGCCCGGTCACGAACGCCGCGGGCACCTCGATCGACGAGCTCTTCGCCTCCGCGGCCGAGATCTTCGGCCCTTCGGTCCTGGCGTTCTTGCTCACGGGGATGGGTAAAGACGGCGCCGCGGGCTTAAAGAAGATAAGAGACGCGGGCGGCAAGACCGTCGCGCAAGAGCCCAAGACCTGCGCGGTGGACAGTATGCCGAGGTCGGCGATCGAGCTTGCGGCCGCGTCGGCGATCATGACCCCCGAGCAGATGGGGGAGCTTTTACGACAAACCATGGCAGCGAGGCTGCCCGCGAGTTGAAGAACATGCTGAACAAGAACCCGAAGACCGTAGTGCTGGTGGATGACTCACGGACGATCGTCGAGATCGTGAAGGTCTACCTCACGGGGTTTGGTTTCGAGTACTGCACCGCCACCGATGCGAGCTCGGGGCTCGAGCTCGTCAAGAAGCACAACCCGGTGTTGTTGATCTCCGACATCAACATGCCGGTGATGACGGGCTTCGAGCTCGCCGAGAAGATCCGCGCCGATCGCAAGCTCAACGGCGTCGGCATCCTCCTTCTGAGCACCGATAAGTCGCACGCGCTGCGGGCGTTGCTCGCGGCCGACGGCTTCTTGGGCAAACCCATCGACGGCGAGAAGCTCGCCGAGGAAGTCGGCCGTATCCTGAAGAAGCGCGCCGCTTCGCGCTAGTACGCTGCTTGGTCATCGAAGCGCTTGCCGTGGATGAAGAGGTGCAGCCCCTCGGCCGTGTCGCGCAAGGAGCGCACCGCCTGCTCGAGCTGGCGAGCGCTCGTGGCGTTGTCGGAGCCGGCCTGC
>CAYXQW010000546.1:0-1971 GCA_964466695.1 uncultured Bdellovibrionales bacterium | reverse complement strand
GTCGAATAAGGTCGCGACCATGTCGAATAAGGTCGCGACCATGTCGAATAAGGTCCTCGACCATGTCGAATAAGGTCGCGACCATGTCGAATAAGGTCCTCGACCATGTCGAATAAGGTCGCGACCATGTCGAGGCCTTGCGCGCCCGCGCCCTCGCGTCGCCTCCGGGAAATTCTGGGCGTGAGACACCTATCTTCGGGAGCTTGCTGTGTCTCCCCATCAGGGACCGGAGAATTCTAGCGATGCACGAGCTCGTGCAAGGTCTCCGCGGCCTCGAGCATGGTGAGGCCGGGCTCGTCGATGAGCTCCTCGGGGAGCTCTATGATGGCGTTTTGAGCTCGGCACGCCGCGAGGCGCGCGAGGCCCGGGCGGGCGCAGAGCGCGCGGCCGTGGCCCGTCTTGGTGACGATGAGCTCCGGGTTCATGGTGAGCAGCTCTTCTATGTTGTAGCGCGGCCAGTCGCGGTGGCGCTCGGCGGCGGCGTCGATGAGGCCGGCGTGGGTGATGACCTCGTGGTAGCTCGTGCCGATGGTGCCGCCGAAGAGCTGGTTGCCGAGGTCGACGAGGAAGAGCGCGCGCGGCCGTGAGGCCTCGGGGGTCGCGGCCGCGATGCGTTTAAGGCGGCTCGCGAAGCGCCGCGCGAGTATCTGCCCGCGCTCTTTATGTCCGATGACGGTGGCCAAAAGCGCGATCTGCTCGAGCAAGGTGTCGAGGCCGCGTATCGTGCCGAGATCGAGCACCTCGATGCCGGCTTCCATGAGGCGCGCGACGCGGCGCGGGTCGCCGAGGTTGTTGATGATCAAGAGATCTGGGCGCAGGGCGATGATCTGCTCGAGGCCGAGGAGCGGATCGATCTCGGTCTTGCCCGCGAGCTGATGCGTAAACGAGGACTTCGTCATGCCGTGACGGGAGAACCCGATGATTCGAGGCGGCTCGCAGAGCTCGAGCAAGATCCGATCGGCGATGACGCTGGCCGAGGCGATGCGCTCGTAGCGCCGCGCTACGACGGTGGGGTCTTCGCCACGGGCATCGCGCCGCGGTGCGACGGTCCTTTGCGTGGTGGTGGTGGCGGCGACGATGGTTACGAGCGCGAGCATGCTCACGAGCGCCAGGACGTTCATGACAGAAGTCTGCGTGGGTCTTTTCACGGCGCGCTCCAAAGGCGGTAGCCGAGGCCGCCGTATGGCACGAGCTCGATTCCGAAGACGCGCGGTACGGCGTTCGAGAAGAGCACGTCCTTGGTGGGGCCACAGGCCACGAGCTTTCCCTCGCCGAGGAGCAGGCAATGATCGGCCAGGTGCAAGGCGGCGTCGAGATCATGCAGCGCCAAGATGATGCAGCGACCGGAGGCGGCGAGGGTGCGCAAGAGGTCGTAGAGGCCGAGGGCGTGCGCGAGATCGAGCGACGCGGAGGGCTCGTCGAGCAGCAAGATCTCGGCGCCGGTGGCGAGCGCGCGGGCGATGAGCACGCGCCGGCGCTCGCCGTATGAGAGCTCGGTGAAGCTCCGCGCGGAAAACCTCGTCGTGTCGGTGTCGTCCATGGCCTCTCGCACTAGCCGCGCGCCTTCGGCGCCGAGGCCGCCGAGGCCCGTGCCGTGGGCGTAGCGACCTTGCTCGACGACCTGCTGCACGAAGACCGCGTCGTCGAGCAGCGAGTGCTGCGGTACGTAGGCGACCAGGCGGGCACGGGCGCGAGGCGCGAGGTGCGCGAGCTCGGCGCCGTCTACCGTGATGCTCCCCCGGTAAGGGAGCAAGCCGGCCATCGCCTTGATGAGGGTGCTCTTGCCCGCGCCGTTAGGTCCGAGGATGGCGGTGATCGCGCCGGCTTTGGCGGCGAAGGAGAGGCGCGCGAGCACGACGTGGCCGCCGAGGGCGATCTCGAGCTCGTGCGCGCGGAGACGCAGCTCAGGCACAGGTCGCTCCGCGACGCGCGCGCAAGAGCAAGACGAGGAACAAAGGTGCGCCGATGAGA
>CAYXQW010000545.1:0-1972 GCA_964466695.1 uncultured Bdellovibrionales bacterium | reverse complement strand
CCGCGGGCGCGGTGTACGGAACCAGCAAGGAGGCACCCAAAGAGGAGAAGGCTCCCGCCAAGGAGGCGGACAAGAGCAAGGAACCGAAGGACACCGATAAAGATAAAGACAAAGACACTTAGCCAACCATAGGAGAAGAACATGGCGAACACCGACGCGAGCTCGGGCGAGCTCAGTAGCATCAACGCGCAGGCTCTCGAGGCCCTCGTCGATATGCTGCGCGCCGCGAACTCCGAAGACGCACGCGAGGCGCAGACGATCCTCATGCGGCGGCTCGCTCTGCAAGGCGACGTCGTCTCTTCGCGGATCCCAGCGCCGCGCAACATCACGGAGATCGGCGGCTACATAAACTTGCTCTCGACCTTGGACCAGCCCGAGATGCGCGCCCAGATGCTCGCCGGGATCTTGGGGGTCGCGGGCCCCAACCCGCCGCTCGGGTGGCTCTCTGGCGGGCCTTCGCTCTCCATGGTGACGCTCGCAAACGATCGCCCCGAGGGCCCGCAACAGGCGGTGATCCCGCTGTCCTTTACAGTGCGGAGCGACTTTTCGAGCGCCGTGCAGGCGGCGCTCGAGGCGCTGCGGGCCGCGGGTGGCGCGATCCCCTTGCTCGCGAGCGCCTATTCCTTGCCGCCGGCCTTGCCCGGGACGCCGCCGCCGGCCGACGCCCTCCCTTACCTCGGCCGGGTCATGGACGTGGTCCCCGCTGTCGCGCTGCGCGATGCCGCGAGCGACCCGGTCGCCATCGGCCGCGCGGAGGGCAGCGACGACGACTATGTCCTGCTGGTGAGGGTCGAGGACGGCGCCGCGGGTGCGAGCGCGGGTTGGGAGATCTTGATCTGCGACGCCGATACCTGCGTTTCGACCCCGGTCGACGACGCCTTCATGATGCTCGCCCCCGCGCTCGCCACGGCGGGCTTCTACCCCGCCTCGCCGCTGCCCGTGCCGAGCTCGCTAAGCTCGATCGCCTGGAGCCGGCTTACGAATCGTACGGGGCTCATGAGCGGCGCGACCAAGCTCGGTGACGAGCTCGCGGTGCTCTACCGCGTCTCGGAGATCATGGCGTCGGCGTTTGCTCCTTACCTGCACTGGGTGTGGGACGGCTCGAGCTTTGCGCCGGCCCCTTGATTAACCGCAGCTCTGGTGCGCGTGTAGGTCCTCCCATCATAAGGAGCTCCACCATGCACAAGAAGCTCGTCTTCGTCTGTCTTTTGGCCTCATGCGGCGGCGGCTCCAAGTCTACGTCCAAGCCCGACCTCTGTTTCTCCACCTGCGACTGCGACTTCGCGCAAGGCATGGCCTGCGTCTCGGGCAAATGCGTTCGCTACGATGACGTCACGTGCGTAAGCGGCGCCGATTGCGTCGAGGGCGCGTATTGTGATTATGCGACCTCGCGCTGCGCCGTGTTCGCCGATTGTACGAGCCGCTGCGATGACGGCGTCTTCGATGATCGCAAAGAGAGCGATGTGGATTGCGGCGGGGCGTGCTCGGCTTGCGGTGGCGGGCGCCGCTGCGCGGGCAGCGCCGATTGCCTGAGCGGGGAATGCCTCGACAACGCCTGCACCGAGCCTCTGCCGCCGGTGGTGACGATCGCGAGCCCGAGCGCCGACGCGAGCTGCGGCGATACCTGTACGGGGGCCGTAGTGCGCGCCGCGACCACGCGCCTCAACTTCTTCGGCACCGCCGCCGATCCGAGCGGCCTCGTCGATGGCTCGGTGATCTTACGTATCACGCGAGGCTCGACGGAGGTCGTGAGCGCCACCGTGCCCGCCGTCCCTGAGTGGTCTTATGCCTGGGACACGAGCGCCCTCGGCGATGAAGGCACCTTCTACACCTTCACCGTCGCCGCCACCGACACGCGCGGCGAGACCTCCGAGGTCTCGCGCAAGGTCTACGTCGATCGCGTCGCGCCCACGGTCGTCTCCTCCGTGACCGCCGGCAACCGCCGCTTCGGTCTCGAAGACACGGTGGTCAC
>CAYXQW010000544.1:0-1990 GCA_964466695.1 uncultured Bdellovibrionales bacterium | reverse complement strand
TGGTCGCGAACACCGATGACACCAACCACGTATACTACCGTGTCCAGAACGATCCGCGGATGTACGACCTCTACCTCGAATACTTCCAGGGCTGGCGTGACATCGCGGGCGCCGGGACCCTCTTCTGCCACTACACTTTCTCCACCAGCCCGGGGCCATGGGGTGCGTGGGGCGCTCTCGAGGACGGCGAGCGCTCACCCGGCTCCCAGAAGTGGGACGCGTTGATGACGCTTACCCGCGCGCCGGGAGACGCCAACCTCGACGGCCTGGTCGACGCCGCGGATCTGGCGATCATCAACGCCAATCTTGGCAACTCCAGCATGTGGTGGGAGCAGGGCGACTTCAACCACGACGGCACGGTCGATGCGACCGACGTCGCCCTCTACGAGGCGAACGTTACGCCTTAGATTTAGCGATCCGCCGCGTTTTTGGGTAGGCTGCGGATCATGCTACCCGCGTCTCAGCCCCCGCCTCTTCACGATCTCTCGCTGCGCACCCAGGAGATCTTGATCGGCATAGAAGACACGAGTCTCCGCGACGATGTGGAGGAGCTCGTCCGCGCCGCCCAGCACGCTCTCACGGCGCTCGCGCGTGTGCACCTGCCGCAAGACGAGCTCGAGCAGGGCGACGACGGCGAGCGCGCGAAGGTCGGGCAAGACAAGCACATCGAGCTCGCCCCCTACGTCCTCGCGGCGCTCGTGGCGATAAACGAGCTCACCGAGATCGCCGCCAGATCTTTCCCTATGCCGGAGGACAGTCATGCGCCTCTGGCCGACGACGACTTCGATCTCGCCTTCGATCTCGTGGACGGCCCGACGGGCGAGGACAGCCGCTTGAGCGTGCAGAAGAGCGACGCGCGGCTCTCCTTGCGCGAGCAGACCGCCGAGGTGGCCACCGCCATGGCGCAGATGCTGCAAAGCCGCGTGGCGAGCCTCGCGCCGCGGTTGCGCTACGCGCTCGAGCAGCGCGACGGCTGGCCGCTGCTCACCGAGCTCGACGACTATCAACACGGGCTCGCCAAGGGAGTGCAAGGCTTGCTCTTCGGGGTGCTCGGCGTCTTCTGTGAGACCGCCAAGCGCGAGGAGATCTTGCCGCAGTACCGTTCGGCCGTGCGCGAGGCCGTGGATCTGCGCGCCGCCGTGGCCGACCTCACTTACCACATCGGCCGCTTCAACAACGCCATCGCCGGGGCCGGCGCGGTGGATCTCGTGCCGCTCGTGGTGGGGGTGGCCGACAGGGTGGCGCGGTTCTCGGCTCGCCCCGAGTACCGCACGCTACGGGCGGAGGACAAGAAGTCGGTCATCGACTTTCGCCGCACCTTGTTCGCCTTGCGTCACGCACTGGGCGGCGTGCCCGTCACGGAGCTGCGGCGCGCGGTGGAGGGATTCTCGAAGTTCCTCGAGGCGATGCACTCCATAAATCACCGCGAGGTGTTGGTCGTCCACGACCGCCAGCGCCTCGCCGACGCCTTAGAACTCATTGCTGAGAGCACCGATCTCTCCGTGGTGGACCCCGAGGCCGCGCGCGGCCGTATGCAGGGGATCGTGCGCCTCTTGTCGTCGGTGATGGGCCGTCACCCCGAGCTCGATCAGGCGCTCCGCACCTTCGGCGCGAGCGATACGAGCGCCGACGTGCAAGCCGAGCTCGCTCGCTGGCAGGCGCTCGTCGAGAATGCGCTCGCGACCGTGGGTTGACACGAGTCGAAGCTCCACCATATTACCGCCCGAACTCGAAGCGACCCGCATCGATTTGATTCGATTTTTGCGCGAGTTTTCTCGCGAGGAGGCAAGAGAGGGCAATGGGTAAGGTAATCGGTATCGATCTTGGCACGACCAACAGCGTCGTCGCCGTCATGGAGGGCAGCGACCCCAAGGTCATCAGCAACGAGGAGGGCTCTCGCCTCACGCCGTCGGTCGTGGCCTTCACCAAGGACAACGAGGTGCTGGTAGGGCAGGTGGCGCGCCGTCAGGCCATCACCAACCCCGAGAAC
>CAYXQW010000543.1:0-1992 GCA_964466695.1 uncultured Bdellovibrionales bacterium | reverse complement strand
TCACCCTCTGGGACCCGTCGCGGTATCTCGGTTCGACATCCATGCCTGTTTTTCCCATAATGCTCTTTGCGATTTCAGAATTATCTTTCCTATGACTGGCAAGCATAACATTCGCGCCCGCCTCTGCCACATCTCCGCGAGCGGTGCCGGGATGGAGTTCTGCGCCGGCCAGAAGGAGGCGCTGCACAGCATCCACGACTTCATCGAGCAAGCCTTCATCAAGAAGCTCGCCGAGACCACCCCCGGGCAGCGCCGCCCCGAGCACACTCTCATGTTGGCGGCGCACCTGTGCGAGACCGATCGCCCCGAAGAAGCCGTGCGTGTCTATCGCGAGGCGGTGGCGGCGAGCACCGCCGACGCGGATATCTTGCGTGCCTTGGCGCAGATGCTGCTCGACCGCGCCGCGCAGGCGGGGCTGGCCGGCGTCGCCGAGGCGGACGAGGTGGCGGGCCTGCTCGTGCTGGCGTCCACGATGGCTCCCGCCGAAACCTTCGCGAGTATCTCCCGGCGCCTCGCCGAGATACGCAAGGGGTTCGACGAGCTTCGGCGCGAAGATCATCAGCGCAAGCTCGCGTTGCAGCGCGATCAGCTCCGCGAGCGGCTGCGCGAGGAGCTCGTCGTCTCTCTCGAGGCCGACCGCGCCGCGATCGAGCAAGATCGGCGCGAGCTTGCCAAGTCGCAGCGAGCCCTCGAGAAGCGCGAGGCGGCCGTAGCCGAGCAAGCGCGCTTAAAGTCCGAGATCATCGAGCAACGACGAGAGCTCGCCAAGGCCCACGAGGAGCAAGAAGCCAGAGCACGCGCGCTCGAGAAGCTGGCGGCCAAGGCGGAGAAGCAGCAAGCCGAGCTGTCCCGGCTAGAGGACGAGAAGACGGCGCTCGACAGCCAAAAGCTAAAGCTCGAAGAGCTGCGCTGCGAGCTCGAGCGACAGCAGGCCGAGCTCAAGAAAGAAACCGCGCGCCAGCAGAGCGAGCTCGCCGCCGCCTTGGCGGCACAGCAAAAGGAGCACGAGCAGGCGGAGCGCGCCCTCGTCAAGGCGCAACGCGCGGCTGAAAAGCATGAGGCCTCCCTCGCCGCGCACGAGCTAGAGCTGCAGGCGCGCGACGAAAAGCTCGCAAAGGAGAGCCAGACCATCGCCGCGAAAGCCTCCGAGCTACACGAGCATGAAGCCCAGCTAGCCGCTCAGGGCGAGCAGCGCGCGGCCGAGCTCGAGCAAAGGCGGCGCGAGCTTACCAAGGAGCTGCGAGCCCTCGAGAAGCGCGAGACGGCGCTGGCCACGCGTGAGGCTGAGATCGCAACCGAGGAGCAGAAGCTCGCCGGCAAGATCGCGCGCTCCCAGAAGGAGATCGAAGCGCGCCAGGTCAGCGCACACGAAGCGCGACAACGCGGCGAAGAAGAGCTGGCGCGGCAAGAGCGCGACCTGACCGCGCGCGCGACCGAGCTCGGAGAAAAAGACGCAGCCCTGACTCGACGCGACGCCGAGCTCGAAGAAAAAGGGCGCGCCTTGGCGCAGCGCGAGCTCAAGCTCGGCGCGGCCGAGGAGCTGCGAGAGAGCCTCACCCAGCTCGGAGTTAAGGCCAAGGCGCGCGAGGCGGAGCTCGCAAAGCAGCTCAAAGACCTCACGCGCCGGCACGAGGCGCTCGAGGCCGAGCAAGGGCGCGCGCTCGAGTCCGCGCGGGCGGAGCTAAGCGAGCGCGAGCTAGAGCTTAAAGCGCTGCACGAGGCGCACGCGCGCCAAAGCGACGAGCAACAACAACTCCAGGGCAGCATCACCGAACTCTCCGGCAAAGAAGAACAACGCCGGCGCGAGCTCGAAGACCTGCGCCAAAAACACGCGGCCATTAAAGCCGAACGCGACGCCGCCTTGGCCTCTACCGAGAGTTCTATGGCCGCGGCTGCCGAGCAAGAACGCGCGCTCGAGGCCGCGCGGGCGGCGCTACGCGAGCGCGAGCTAGAGCTTAAAGCGCTGCACGAGGCGCACGCGCGCCAAAGCGA
>CAYXQW010000542.1:0-1993 GCA_964466695.1 uncultured Bdellovibrionales bacterium | reverse complement strand
GAGCAGCAAAGCGCCGAGCTTGTTCGAGAGCGCCATGAGCGCGACGCCGCGGATACGGGCCTGGAGGTTCTCCTCGGTGACGTCCGGGGGGCGCGCGCCGAAGGGCGCGGCTAGGGCCGCGAGGTAGGCTTTGAACATGGGCTCGATGTCGATCACCTCGAAGCGTATCCCGAGGCGGCGTGTAAGCTCGCGCGCGTCCTCGAGCGAGCCGCGCGAGGAGTAGCGCGAGGGCATGGCCACGCCGAGGACGTGCTCTTTGCCCAGGGCTCGCGCGGCGATGGTGGCACAGAGCGCCGAGTCTATGCCCCCCGAGAGCCCGATGATCACGTCCGTAAAGCCGCACTTGCGGGTGTAGTCGCGAAGCCCGAGCTGCAAGGCCGCGGCCACGTCGGCGGCGAAGCTCGGCGCCGGGTCTTCGCGCGGGGGCTCCTTGGCCGCGAGCGACACCATGGCGAGGTCGGTCGCGAAGGCCTTGGCGGTCATGAAAAGCTCGCCCGCGGCGCCTATGGCGAGCGAGCGACCGTCGAACAGCAGGCTGTCGTTGCCGCCCACCTGGTTCGCGTAGATTATCGGCACGCGATGCCGGCGCGCGATGGCTTTGAGCATGGCCAGGCGCTGCCGAGGCTTCTCGAAGTCGTAGGGGCTCGCGCTCAGGTTGATGAGCAGCCCCGCGCCGGCGGCGACCTGCTCGGCGAGCGGGTCACGCAGGTAGCGCGCGGTCTGCCAGTAGTCCTTGTCGTTCCAGGCGTCTTCGCAGACGCTCACGCCGATCCTCTGGCCGCAAAGCTCGACCACCGTCGGCGTATCTCCGGGCACGAAGTAGCGGGCCTCGTCGAAGACGTCGTAGGTCGGCAGCAGCATCTTGCGGTGGCAGGCGACCACGCGCCCCGCGGCGGCGATGACCGCGGCGTTGGCGATCCGGTCTCGCGGTGCGAGGGGGTCACCGCTCGCGCTCGTCACCGCGCCCAAGATGAGCGGCGTCTCGCCCGTGCGCGCGACGATCGCGCGCAAGGCCGAGGCGGCATCCTGGACGAAGCTCGGGCGATCGAGCAGATCACGGGGAGGGTAGCCGGGGACGGCGAGCTCGGGCGCGACGACGAGATCCGCGCCGAGGCGCGCGGCCTCCTCGTAAGCCGCCAAGATTTGCTCGCTGTTGGACGCGAAGGCGCCCACCGTGGGGTTTTGCTGCGCAATGGCGACACGCATGACGGCGCACATGGCACAAGCCGCGCGTCTTCGGCAATCGTGTTGTCAGGGGGCTGACTTGCGTGTACAACCGGCATTTATGAAAACTCTACTCCCCTTGCTGGTGCTCGGCGTCGCGGTCGTTGCTTGTGGCCCAAAGCTCACGCTCGAAGGCGCGCGGGTGCAGGTGGCTCCTTCCATGGAAGAGCTCTCGGCCTGTCAACCCGTGAGCGCCGTCGACGCGGTGGCGGACTCGAAGGAGAAGGCGGAGATCGCGCTGCGGAACAAGGCCGGCGCGATGAGCGCCGATCGGGTCTTGATCAGCGATACGCTCGAGGCCGGCGGCGAGGTCAAGCTGCTCGGTAAGGCCTTCAGTTGTTCTTCGGCAGAGACCGGCGGCCCTGCCGGCGAGTAAGAGAGCTTCGTCGAGGCTCTAGCTTCATGCGCATCACACTGAGAGACGTTCAGAGCGGCAAGGAGTACGCCGTCGACGGGGTCGAGGCCTCGTTCGGGCGCGATGTCGCGCGCTGTCAGATCGCCATCGCCGAGAAGAGCGTGTCCAACGTGCACGCCAAGCTCTCCTTACGGGGCGGCCGTTGGTACCTGGAAGACCAGGGCTCGTCCAACGGCACCTACATCGCTGGTAGCCGCCTGAGCGGCGCGGCGGAGCTGCACGAGGGCGACGAGTTCTCGCTCTTTCGTTACGTCTTCAAGGTGGTCCGCATCGAGGGCGCCTACGGGGCCGAGGCGGGCGACGACGAAGAAGATTTTCGCAGCGCGGCGACGCAGATGTTGACCAAAGACCCGC
>CAYXQW010000541.1:0-1998 GCA_964466695.1 uncultured Bdellovibrionales bacterium | reverse complement strand
GAGGTCATAGGTGCATAAGTCATAGTTGGGCTATAAGTGTTAAAAGGTGCTTGGGTAACTGTTGTATATTCCTTTTTGCCCAATACCGAACCACCTAAAACTGTTCCGCCCAGAGCTGTGGCTAAAATAGGTATTAAAGGTAATGCCATTTTAATCGCACCTCTTAATAGTTTCTGCTATGTCTTTAGAACCCTCTGCTAATATATAAGAGAATATTAACCATAACATTTTTTCTAACTCAACCGCATTTAATTCTGGTATTATAGATGATACTACTAAAACTATAATACCTATGAGCATAGCTATAAATTTTCTGCTTAAAAATCTAGTATAGTCAACCATTTAAATCATCTCTCTAGTTGTTGGTCTTTCATATATTACATAAACTTTAACTGCATTAGCGTCTACTATATTAGCACCATCAACATTAGTTATATTA
This sequence comes from uncultured Bdellovibrionales bacterium, assembly GCA_964466695.1. Taxonomy (GTDB): domain Bacteria; phylum Myxococcota; class XYA12-FULL-58-9; order XYA12-FULL-58-9; family JAFGEK01; genus CAYXQW01. The sequence continues at coordinate 1,559 of CAYXQW010000541.1, read as the reverse complement.
AAACTATCATATAAAACATCAGTAATGGAACTCTGGGTTCCTGCAGGGATTAAAAAACTTTTATTAACTGAATAGTCTAAATCAACTCTGACATCTTGGTCGGATTGATTAATTACCGTAATTCCGTTAAAATAACCGTATCGTTTTATACCCATTTTAACAATTTCGTTATTTTCAATATTATATTGTTTTACTTCAGATGCATCTAAAGTCCCTACTGCTAAAACTTGCTTAAATCCAGATTTAAAACTTCGTTCCTCTGGGCTAGTTAAAATAACAGGGTATCTATAAGGAGTATAAGTATTATACTTATCAACTTTGCCATAATCCCAATTTTTAGACATTTATATAACTCCATATATTTATTTTAAATAAGGAAAAAATAAAAAAATTAATTCCTTATGAAGTTGTTTGCTTTGCGTGTAAAATTATCTTACTATCAACTCTAACATCTTGGATAGTGTGCCCTAGCTTAATTGAACTTTGGGCTGGAACTTGATAATAGCCTAGCAAATACCATTTGCTTGCCGCCCAAACTTTAGAATTGGCTGGAGCCTCTGCACCTGTTGTGTTTAAATCCCCTGTTACCAACACTTTTTTAAATTTGTTTCCTGTTCTCTCATTTTTAAAAGTTATCGGTATCTGGAAATTCCAACCTGTCCTAGCTCCTGTGGTTGAGTGTTCTGTTAGGGCTGTGTCTAAATTCATATAAAGAGCTAGTTTATCATCCTCTTTAATGATAGAACTTTCTGCTATGTTTATTGTCGGTTGTGTTTGTCGGTCGGTTGGTGCTGTTGTACCTACTGCAAATTCATAAGCGTGTTTTTCTGTCAATACTTTAAGAGCTGTATCATTATAATCTAAATGAACTAGTCTGAATTTTCCTACAAATTGCGTATCTGTCATTACCAACCACCCTCTGTATTACCTGTATTCATATTACCCATAACAGAAAATAATATATCCTCAACTCCATCAATAGCTAGCCCTAAACTAACTGCGTCGCCTATCATCCCTCTGCCTAAAAATTTTCTAGCCATAAAACCACTTGCTAGTTTTATCCCACCAGATTGAATAGTCCCGTTGCCTATTATTCCTGCTAGAGCTTTTTCACCGAAATATTTAACTACTCCTGCTGTTACTAAATCCATATAGTCAACAGAAGAACTAACCGTTTTACCTAAAACTGCCATAGTTTTCACCTTATAGGACATAAAAGCCCTAGTGAATACTTATTCACAACAGTTTAAAAAGGTTTGCTAAAACCTATAATCTAATAGGGTTTCTTAAAAAATATTTCCTGTGCTGGTTAACCTCTATATAATGATAAGGTTTTAAATCCAAAACACTATCGCCTAGTCCTATAGCTAGCTCATTTAATCTTTTAATATCGTTTAGTCCTGATTGATTAAAAATATATAAGTTGTGAGATAACTCAACTAAATCAGTATTTAACTGAGTAAAACGCCTAGCTATTGTTATTACATCAATATTTAAATGCCTAGCAAAATCGTTTATATAACCTATTTCATTAGGCATAGATAATTTAGTATTTAAAT
>CAYXQW010000540.1:0-2007 GCA_964466695.1 uncultured Bdellovibrionales bacterium | reverse complement strand
GATGGTGGCGTGATCCTGAGGCCGCGGCGGGCCGAGCTCGACCATGCCGGTGGCGATGCGCAGGCGACCGCCGTTCGGCATCGCGTCGCGGGCGTTGACGGCGAGGTTGAGCAGCACCTGCTCTATCTGACCGGGGTCGGCCTTGACGGGGGAGAGGTCGGGCGCGAGCTCGCTTACGATCTTCACGTCCTCGCCGATGACGCGGCGGAGCATACCCTCGGCGTCGGCGATGGTGTGGTTCAAGTCGATGGCGCGTGAGCGCAAGGTCTGCTTGCGGCTCAGCGTGAGGAGCTGGCGCGTGAGCGTCGCGGCGCGCTCGCCGGCGCGCTTTATCTCCTCGATGTCGTGACGGCGGGAGTCGTCTTGGGCGAGGCCGCGCAGCACCAGCTCGCTGTAACCGGCGATGGCGGTGAGGAGGTTGTTGAAGTCGTGGGCCACACCGCCGGCCAGCCTGCCGATGGCCTCCATCTTCTGCGCCTGGCGAAACTGCTCCTCGAGGCGCTTACGCTCGGTGATGTCGCGGATGACGGCGAAGAGGCGGTTGGCCGTGTGGCGCGAGGCGCTTATCGAGACCTCTACGTCTATGACCTTGCCGTCCTTGCGACGGATACGGCTCTCGAAGCTCTGCCGTCCGGTGTGCCGCAGGTCTTCGAGGTGTCGCTCGCGCGAGCCGGGCTCGCTAAGGTCGAGCTGCTCGATCCGCATCGCGAGCAGCTCCTCGCGGGTGTAACCGAACTGCACGCAAGCGGCGTCGTTCACGTCGAGGATGCGGCCGCTCGCATCCACGGCGGCGAAGGCGTCGCCGGCGGTCTCGATGGCCGCGCGAAAGTCCGACCGTAGCTGTCGCAGGTGGTCCTCGCTGTCACGCAGGGCGTCCTTCGAGCGCCGGCTCTCGGTGAGGTCCACGGCGACGGTGATGGCGCCGATGATCTCTCCCTGTTCGTTCGTGAGCGGCGAGCCGCGGTAATAGAGCGAGAGGCTCTCGTCCGCGCGCAAAGACTCGATCTCGCCCTCGAAGGCGCGACCATGCAAGAGGTCTTCGACGATGGCCGCCAGGTGATCGCGCGCGCCCGCTTGCTCGACCTTGCGTATGTCGAGGCCGACGGCCTGCGCCGCGGGGATCGCGAACAGCTCCTCGGCGCCGCGGTTCCACATGCGGATGATGGCGTCGTGATCGATGACGACGACGGCGCTCGGGACGTAATTCATGAGCGCCGAGGCGAGCTTGAGATCCTGGCCGAGCAAAGAGGGCTCCCGACGGTTGGGGTTGAAGCGTAACCCGAGGAGGAGACACTATCTACCGCGGCGCGCGAAGATCAAGGCCAGGGTGAGATCAAGGCAAGGCGACGTTGATCTCGATCCTACCCGCGCTGCCCGCGGCGGCGCCGAGCGTGGGGGCCGACGCCGTGGTCTCGAAGAGCGCCTCGGGGCGCATGCTTATCTGGCGTTGCCTCTGGCGCTCGGCTCTCTGCAAGGCCGGCAGGCCGGCGAGGCCGCCGTAGCCGCCGCCGAGCAGCGCTGTAGCTCCGCCGATGCTGTGGCGGAGCGTTCGCAGCGCCGGGCGAGCTAAGCGCGTCGTCGTCGCGAGCCCGCCCGGCCCGGAGCGCAGCGCGGCGCCGGGGCCGTCGAGCTCGATCACCTGCGCGCCGCGCGTGACCGCGATGAAGCCGTGATCTACGACGAAGCGCGCATCATTATCTTCCTCGCCGACCTCCACGAAGAAGGCCGTGCCGCGCACGCCGGCCACCGCGTTCTTGGTCTCGACCTCGAAGGACGAGGATGCCCCCGTAAGGCGTAGGACGCTCGCCCAGATCTTGCCGACCTTGACGGCGAACCGCTCTCGACGTGCGGCCGGCGCGTCGCCCGCGAGCTCTTTGATGACGAGGCTGGTCTTGGGCCCGATCCTGAGCAGCGCCCCGCTCGGCAGGCGCAAGCTCACCGTGGCGCGCTCGTGCGTTACGACGGTGGCACCCTCGGGGACGACATCGAAGCGCTCGAGCTTCTGCG
>CAYXQW010000539.1:0-2009 GCA_964466695.1 uncultured Bdellovibrionales bacterium | reverse complement strand
CGACACGTCGAGGCCCCACCTCATCATCGTGCGCACCACCATCGGCTACGGCTCGCCGAAGAAGGCTGGCACTTCGCAGGCGCACGGCAGCCCCCTGGGCCAAGATGAGGTCAAGGCTACGAAGCTCGCCTTGGGCCTCGATGCCGACACGCAGTTCCAGGTCAAGGAGGAGGCGCGCGCGCGCTTTCAGGCCACGGTGGGCGCCGAGCTTCGTGCGGCGTGGGACCTGCAGCGCGCGGCTTACGCTCGTGACTACCCCGAGCTCGACGAGCTCTGGCGGAGCGCGTTCGCAGGCAAGATGCCTGCCGGGTTCGACGCCGAGTTGCCGGCTTACGCGGTTGGCAAGAAGCTCGCTACGCGCTCGGCTGGTGGCGAAGCGCAAAACGCCATTGCCAAGCGCGTGCCTTTCCTCATCGGCGGCGACGCCGATCTGAGCTGCTCGACCTCGACGGCGATCGAGGGCGGCGGCGACTTCTCGGGCCGCACGGGGGAGGGGAGAAACATCCGCTACGGGGTGCGCGAGCACGCTATGGGCAGCATCGCCAACGGCATCGCCTATCACGGCGGTCTGCGCACCTACACCGCCACCTTCTTCGCCTTCGCCGACTACATGCGCCCGTCGTTGCGGCTCGCGGCGCTCGGTCGCTTGCCGGTCACCTTCGTCTTCACGCACGACTCGGTCTGGCTAGGCGAGGATGGCCCGACTCACCAGCCGGTCGAGCAGCTCATGAGCTTGCGAGCCATCCCCGGCCTCGTCGTGCTGCGCCCCGCCGACCCGGTCGAGACGGCAGAGGCCTGGCGCGTCGCCGCCGCGCGGATCGAGGGGCCGACCGCGCTCATCCTCACGCGCCAGGCGGTGCCGGTGCTCGCGTGCACGCGCACGGCCGAGGGCGAGGGGCTCTGTCGCGGGGCTTACGTGGCCAAGGACAGCGGCGCCTCGCCGCGGGCCATCCTGATCGCCACGGGCTCGGAGGTCGCGCTTGCGCTCTCGGCGCAAGCGAAGCTCGCGGAGGCTGGTGTGAGCACGCGCGTGGTCTCGATGCCTTCTTGGGAGCTCTTCGCCGCGCAGCCCGAGAGCTACCGCGAGAGCGTCTTGCCGAAGAGCATCAAGGCGCGGGTCTCGATCGAGGCGGGTGTGACGCTCGGCTGGGAGCGCTTCGTAGGGGAGGGCGGTGTCGCGATCGGCATCGACACCTTCGGAGCCTCGGGGCCGCAGGCAGCGCTCGTCGAGCACTTCGGTTTTGTGCCCGAGCGCGTGATGGGCGCCGTCGAGCGGGTGCTCGGCCGCGCCTCATGACCCGGTGTGCTTTGACGAGACGCCCGCGGCGTGCTTGTAGAGGCCGCAGCGCGGATTTCTCCGAGAGAGGATTTCTATGATCATCATATTAAAGAGCAACGCCACCTTGGCCGAGCGCGAGGGGATCATCGGGCGCATCGAGGAGCTCGGCTTCAAGCCGAACATCTCCGAGGGCGCCGAGCACACCGTCATCGGGGTCGTCGGCAGCGATCGCGGCATCAACCCTGGGCCCTTCGAGGCCTTGCCGGGTGTCGACCGGATCATCCGGGTGCTCAAGCCCTACAAGCTCGCCTCGCGCGAGTTCCAGGCGGCCAGCACCAAGATCGAGCTTTTAGGCGGCGTGACGATCGGCGGGCCCACCGTGGCGGTGATGGCCGGTCCATGCGCCGTCGAGAGCAAGGAGCTGCTCCTCGAGGCTGCGCGCGGGGTGAAGAGCCGCGGCGCGCATATGCTCCGCGGCGGCGCCTTCAAGCCGCGCACGAGCCCGTACGCCTTCCAGGGGCTCGCCGAGGAGGGCCTCCGTTACCTCGCCGAGGCGCGCGCCGAGACCGGCCTCCCCATCGTCACCGAGGTCATGACCCCGAACGAGGTCGAGCTCGTGGCGCGCTACGCCGATGTGCTGCAGATCGGCGCGCGCAACATGCAGAACTATCAGCTCCTGCGCGAGGTCGGATCTTGCAACAAGCCGGTGATGATCAAGCGCGGTCTCTCG
>CAYXQW010000538.1:0-2011 GCA_964466695.1 uncultured Bdellovibrionales bacterium | reverse complement strand
GGCGCGCTGTTGTCGCGCCTGAAGGGCACTAAAAAAGTGCTCAAGTCGAGTCTAGAAAAGGGTATTAAAATGGCCCCTCCGGTAGCAGCTAAACCCACAGGCAACGCCCCAACTCAAGCCTCCCTTCCAGAACCTGAGGCGGCCCAAACCGCGTCTGATCCCTCCGTCTCTCTAGGTGACCGCATTCGTGCCGCCAATAAGGTGGTTCAGGCAGAGATCGACAAACGACGCACGCCCGCGCAAGGGATGAACATCATGGGCAGCGAAGACCCGGTTGCCGATAGCGTAAGCATAGTCGCCAGCGCTGGAGCCTATATTGCGGCTGCAGGGGCAGATGTCTACGAAGAAGGGAAAAAAGGACCATTAGCGGCGGTAAAGGAAGCCGCACCCTATTGACCTGCCCGGGGTTTTTCGGACCAGCTGAAAGGTGAGAAGCTGCCCCTCCACAACCGTGGAGAGCGCGATGCGCAAGAGCAGGTTCACCGAAGAGCAGATGGTCAAGATGATCCGCGAGGCCGACGCCTCGTCGGTCGCTGAGGTCGCGAAGAAGAACGGCGTGAGCGAGAAGTCGCTCTACACCTGGCGCCGCCGCTTCGCTGGCATGGAGGCGGTCGACGTGAAGCGGCTCAGATCGCTCGAGGTCGAGAACGGCCGCCTCAAGAAGATGGTGGCCGACCGCGACCTCGAGATCGAGGTCATGAAGGAGATCGCCGCAAAAAAATGGTGAGCGCGTCCGCTCGCCGCCAGCAGGTGGCGTACGCGCTCGGCCGAGGCCTCTCGTGCCGTCGCGCGTGCCGCCTGCTGGGCGTAGCGCGCTCGTGTCTCGGCTACACCTCGAAGAAGGCCGTCGCGGACGCGCCGGTGCTCAAGTCCATGCGGGAGATCGCCGCGCAGTACCCGCGCTACGGCTACCGCCGCATCCGTATCTTCCTCGGCCGGGAGGGCCACCGCATGAGCGCACAGCGAGCCTATCGTCTCTGGCGTCGAGCTGGGCTGCAGGTGCCCCGCCGCCGGCCGCGGCGTCGGGTGGCGACGTCCAGGCCGCGCCCGCTGCCGCCGAGCGCCGCCAATCACGTCTGGGCGTATGACTTCGTGTTCGACATGTGCGCCAACGGCCAGCAGCTCAAGTGCCTGACCATCGTCGACGAGTGGACGCGCGAGTCGCTGGCGATCGACGTCGGTGGCAGCATCCGCTCGGCGCGAGTCATCGAGGTGCTGGCGCAGCTCGTGAGCAAGCACGGGGCGCCGCGCTATCTGCGCTCAGACAACGGCCCCGAGTTCGTCTGCCAGGCCGTGCTGCGTTGGCTCGCGGCCGAGGGCATCGACACCGCGCACAGCGATCCGGGCAAGCCCTGGCAGAACGGCCTTGACGAGAGCTTCAACGGCAAGTTCCGCGACGAGTGCCTGAACATGGAGTGGTTCCGCAACCGCCGGGAGGCAGCTGCGATAATCGAGGACTGGAGGCAGCACTACAACCAGGTGCGGCCGCACTCGAGCTTAGGATACAGGACGCCGAACGAGTTCAAGATGGACAGCAAGCAGTCAGCAATTCAACCCGGAGGGGCGCTTCTGAACTAATCGGTGGTCCGAAGAAACCGGGCAGGTCACGGCATGAGCGTACGAGCTCCTCGCTTCAATGGAGCCCCGACTCATCGTCGGGGAAGACAGAAGTAGGAGCACCACACCACGCCTTGAGATTCGGGCTTCAATGGAGCCCCGACTCATCGTCGGGGAAGACTCGACACTGTTCGGCGGTGTCGGTGGGCGTTTAGTGCTTCAATGGAGCCCCGACTCATCGTCGGGGAAGACGACATCCGGGTCTTTTACGACACCATCCAGAGCGAAGCTTCAATGGAGCCCCGACTCATCGTCGGGGAAGACGTACCTGTCTCGTTGCAAGTCCGCTACAGCTTGTCTGGCTTCAATGGAGCCCCGACTCATCGTCGGGGAAGACTGGTATGCCCTTATACCTACGCGAAAGGCTTAATATGCTTCAATGGAGCCCCGACTC
>CAYXQW010000537.1:0-2014 GCA_964466695.1 uncultured Bdellovibrionales bacterium | reverse complement strand
TACGAAGATAAATGACGCAAAAACAAACATATGCTCGTCGCCCCACTACGGAACGGAACCGCGACCGTCAGGTAGAGGCAATCCGGGCGTAACCGAGAACTCTCCTGCTCTTGACGTCTTTGGTCCCGGTCGGGCAAAGCAGGTCGCCGAGATCTCTAATATGGAGCGCGCCGCACGCGGCGCGGAGCGACATGCGGCTTGTGGTGCAGAAGTACGGTGGCAGCTCGGTGGGGACGCTCGAGCGGATCGGCACGGTGGCCGAGCGCGTCGCGCGGTGTCGGGCGGGCGGAGTCCAGCTCGTGGTGGTGGTCTCGGCCATGCGCGGCGAGACCGATCGCTTGTTGAAGCTCGCGCACGGCATCGTCGAAGATCCCGACGCGCGCGAGACGGATCAGCTCCTCGCCACGGGCGAGCAAGCCTCGGCGGCGCTCTTGGCCATCGCCCTCAAGGCACGCGGGGTCGACGCCGTCTCGCTCACCGCGCCGCAGATGCGCCTGCGCACCGACGGTGTCTTCTCGCGCGCGCGTGTCCTCGGGCTCGATCGCGCGGTCATCGACGCGGCGCTCGACCGGGGCGCGGTGGTGGTGGCGACGGGGTTTCAGGGCATCGACGATGAGGGCAACTTGACCACGCTCGGCCGCGGCGGCGGCGACACGAGCGCGGTGGCCTTGGCCGCGGCGCTCAAAGCCGACGAGTGCGAGATCTACACCGACGTGCTCGGCGTCTACACCGCCGACCCCAACATCTGCAAAAACGCCCGCAAGCTCGACGAGCTCTCCTTCGAAGAGATGATGGAGATGGCCTCGCTGGGCTCGAAGGTGCTGCAAATTCGCAGCGTGGAGCTAGCCATGAATCACAAGATACCCTTGCGCGTCCGTTCGGCCTTCAGCGACGACCCCGGCACGCTCGTCAAGAACGAGGACGGTCAGATCGAGCGGCTCACGGTGAGCGGCGTCTCGCACAGCAAAGACGAGGTGAAGCTCACCATCCGCAACGTCCCCGATCACCCGGGCATCGCCGCGCGCATCTTCACGCCCATGGCCGAGGCGCAGATAAACGTCGACGTCATCGTCCAGAACATCTCGCAGGACGGCAAGACCGACGTCAGCTTCACGGTGGGCCGCGCCGACGGCCGCGAGGCCGAGCGCCTCTTGCGCAAAGTGGCTAAAGATTTCGGGGGCGGCTCGATCGAGGTCGACGACAGCATCGGCAAGGTGTCGATCGTGGGCGTAGGGATGCGCTCGCACCCGGGCGTGGCCGCGCTCATGTTCAAGACCCTGGCCGAGGGCGGGGTCAACATCGGGATCATCACCACGAGCGAGATCAAGGTGACGTGCGTCGTCAAGCGCAGCCAGGTCGACGCCGCGGTCAACCTGCTGCACGACGTGTTCGAGCTCCACGCGGCGCCCGCCAAGCGCGCGACCAAGAAGCCGGCCCCAAAGGCGCGCAGGCGTTAGAACGGCCGTGCCTTTGACCGTCGCTCGAGCGTTGGCCATGGTCGTTTTTTTGGCGGCGGTCGGGCTCGCGCTCGTACGCATTCTCCCCGTGGGCATAAGCCCTACGGCCAAGCCCCTGCCGGCATGTCAGGCCCCCGTGCAGCTCGACACCTCTTGTGGGTCGCGCGTCGTCTGCGCCGGCGACGCGGTGCTCGCCCCGTGCGGCGCGCTCGGCGCGGGCGCGCGCGCCTATCTCGCGCGCGGCGAGTGCTTCCCGATCGAGGGCGGGATGCGCGGCGAGTGGCGCCTCGTCTACGGCCAGAAGCTCGATCTCAATCGGTCGTCGGTCAAAGAGCTCACGCTCTTGCCGGGCATCGGCCCTACGCGCGCGCAGAAGATCGTGCGTGAACGCGCGCGTCGCGGGCGGTTCGGCGCGGTGCGCGAGCTCCTTACGATCGAGGGCATCGGTCCGGCCACGTTCGCCAAGCTCGAGGACCTCGTCACGGTCTTTGAGTAAGTCTTGCTATACAAACCGAAGAGCGCGAGGCTCTCGTGTCACGAGGCGATTCATGTGGATA
>CAYXQW010000536.1:0-2019 GCA_964466695.1 uncultured Bdellovibrionales bacterium | reverse complement strand
CACGGTGGTCGCAAAGTCTTTTTTTCATCCGTCAGCGGTCAGAGAGGCGGCTATGGCCGGCAGCGAGGCTGCTACTACCTGGATCATATACTCGGGAGCCCAGCCGCAATGACGACGACGTCGTCGGTAGCTCATTCCCTTGCTAGAGCGGTCGCGCTGCGGCAGTGGAGCCGACTTGAGGAGACTCAGCACTGTCTTGCGCAGGATGTTGAAGTTCTGAGTGGCTCGGCGATCGAGGATGCGAGCGGCATCCTCGCGGAAGACAACATCGAGTACCCAGTGCATGCTCTCGACCGACCAGTGTCCTCGGGTGAGCTCGAGCAGAGAGTTGGCCAGTAGGCCTTCATCGCTAAGTAGGTAGTAGCGAGTGTCACTCGCCGTCTTGCCAGAGATCTTGTCGGTGGTCTGGGAGGTCACCATTCCGACGGCCTTCAAACCGGGCCACTCCCCCGCCGTGCTCAAGTAGCTCAGGTCCGCGCAAACGTAGGCTTTGCGCTCCTCGATGCGCCCGTGACCGCCATCGGTGTCGGACAGCGACGTGACCTCGGGTCGCGCCAGCTCATCCACGGAGCGACGTCGCTCGTCGAGCGCCTCGGCGAACACGCGTTGCACGTCTGCATAGAGAGTCGGTTGGTTGCCCTTGATGGCGATGCAGTAGTCGGCCTTCTGCCGGATGACTGCTTGAGCGGTCTCCTTGTAGCAGCCCGCCGCGTCGATCGTGATCGTGGTGCCTCTGGCATCCAACTCCTCGAGTAATATCGGTATCGCCTTCATCTCATTGGACTTGTCCTGGGTCTTGACTTCTCCCATGCAGATGCCTTCCGCGCGTAGCCACGCGCTCACCACGTAGAGCGGCCCCTCATTGCGTGCGCGACGCAGGCTGCCACGCAGAGCCTTGCCATCCACAGCGATGTGCCGTCCAACAAGTCGAGGTCCGGCACTCAAGAGCCAGCTCCTTACCGCGCGAGAGAAGCTCTTGGGGTTCAGAAGGCTGAAGACCCGAAGAATCGTGTCTTGTGACGGAGGGCCATGTTCGAGCTCAAACCAGTCCGAGAGCATCTCTCGTCGCATCGACGCCCAGTCCGCAATCTCGTCGGCGCTGTCGCACCCACACAGCATTCCCAGCAGCGTGATCAGAACCACGTCAACCAGATTGTGCCGCTTCCCACGGCGCCGACGTCCGTCGCGCAAGCCACTGAACTGACGTCTCCACCGGGCAACGGTCACCCGCGGAACACTCACCGGCGTTGTGCTCATTTCCACCCCTGAAAAGGAGTGTAAGATCAAGTTCAACGTGCCGCGTCAAGGCCTCCGCGAACATCCTTCTATTTCAGGCTCCCGCCGCAGCTCTCGGCGACTTTGCGATCACCGTGTCAGACCCCAACGATGACCGCCTTTGGCCTCTTGGCCATCAGCATCGCCCTCGGTTGCACCTCCACGCCGGCCAAAGGCCAACATCAAAAAGGCGCGCCCATGCAACAGTTATCTAACACCTGCGATACGGGAGACTTGGAAGAGCGGCGCGCGAAGCTCAGCCCCGAGCAATACGCCATCGCGGTAAAAGGAGGCACCGAGGCGCCGTTTCGCAATGCCTACTGGGACCACCACGAGCCAGGCATCTATGTCGACGTGGTCTCGGGCGAGCCGCTCTTTAGCTCGCTCGACAAGTTCGACTCGGGCACGGGCTGGCCGAGCTTCACCAAACCTATCGCCGCGACGAGCATCGTCCAAAAGGATGACACCACCTTCAAGATGACGCGCACCGAGGTGCGCTCCAAGCAGGCCGACTCTCACCTCGGCCATCTGTTCGACGATGGGCCGGCGCCTACCGGCCAGCGCTATTGCATCAACTCCGCCTCCCTCAGGTTCATCCCGGCGCCAAGGCTCGCCGACGAGGGCTATGGGCAATACGCGGCGCTGTTCGCCCAAGCGAGCACGGGAGCGCAGCCACGAATCCATGCTCAGACAACCACCGCCATCCTCGCCGGTGGCTGTTTTTGGGGCGTAGAGGATCTCTTG
>CAYXQW010000535.1:313-2035 GCA_964466695.1 uncultured Bdellovibrionales bacterium | reverse complement strand
CACCGGCAGCCGCATGGACGAGGTCATCTTCGAGGAGTTCAAGGGCACCGGCAACTGCGAGCTCCACTTGGACCGCAAGCTCATGGAGAAGCGCATATTCCCCACCATGGACATCAATCGCTCGGCCACGCGCAAGGAGGAGCTGCTCCTGCCCGCCGAGATCTTGAACCGCGTGTGGATCTTGCGCCAGCTCTTGCACCCGCTCAACGTCATCGACTCGATGGAGTTTTTGATCTCCAAGGTCAAGGCCACCAAGACCAACCGCGAGTTCCTCGACTCGATGTCCACCTGACCTTTCGCCGCGCCCGCCGTCGCCTGAACGGCTGTGCCTTTTGCGCCGTCTTCTTGCCGAGAGCATAGTTGTTTGGCTCGCGCCGGCGGTTTTACGCCGCACGGCGAAGGCGGACGCAAGTGTTCAGGCACATCTCCCACAAAAACATGGCATGGCTGGCGCTCGGTGGCGTCCTGCTCTTCGCCTCTCCCGTCGCGGCCACCGAGCCTCCCGCGCTCGAAGCTTCGAGTCTCGAGGACATGAGCCTCGAGGAGCTCTTGAACCTCGACGTCAAGGTCATCACCTCCGGCCGCGAGAGCACGACCTTACGCGAGGTGCAAGAGGCGATGTGGGTCATAAGCCGCGAAGAGATAAGGCGAAGCGGCGCCACCTGCGTGGCCGAGGTGCTGCGGCTCGTCCCGGGCATCGACGTCGTCGAGCTTGTGCCCACGCACTTCGATGTCGCGGCGCGCAACCACGAGGCGGAGCTCGCAAACTCGCTGCTCGTGCTCATCGACTCACGCCCCGCGTACGTGAGCCTGTTCAAGCTCAACCTGTGGTCGGCGCTGCCCGTGGTGATCGAGGACATCGAGCGCATCGAGATCATGCTCGGGCCAGGCTCGGTGGCCCACGGGACCAACGCCGTGCGCGGCACCGTGAACATCGTGACCACGCGCGACACGAGTAAAGAGCTCCGCACCCGCCTCGCTTTGGGACCGACCTTCGGCGCGGGCAACACCGCCTTCGACAACGGCTACGTCGGTGGCACCTTTAGCACGACCGTAGGCGAGCTCGGGGTGTCGCTCGCCGCCTCGTACAAGCGACACTCTCCTTGGTCGGACACCACCTACTCAAACCCGCCATACGCGACAATCGGGACCTCGCAGACCGCTGCCGCCACCGCGCGAGCCACCTTGCGCCTCGGACAAAACACGACCTTGATCTCGCGCGCCGGCCTCGGCTGGCTCGACGGTGACTACCTGCCGTTCTTCCGCGTCCCGGCCAACTACTCGAGCTACTTCGGTGATCTCGCGCTCGCAAGCGCGGAGCTTTTCGTCGCGGGCGACACGCTCGAGAACCGCGTCTATGCGCGCGGCAACACGATCTCGCTGCCGCTCATGTTCGACCGCGCGCTGCCGGCGATGTCATTTTCGGACTCCGAAATCGCTTGGGTGCTGAACAGCATGTATCGCTTCAAGCTCAAAGAGAGGTTCGTAACCACCATCGGCGCCGAGGCCGAGGCCCAGCGCTTCACATCGTCGGTGCTCAACGACACCGCGCGCTCGGCCTACTTCGGCGGGTTGATGGTCACCGAGAAGGTGCAGTAAGGCAAAGGTCTCAGACCTATAATCGCAATAACGAACGTTGGGTAAAAAGAGATACCGAAACAGGTAAGTTTATTGACCAAAAGTCTGATAATAGGCCTTTTAAGGGAGTTCGGAAAGAGAAAT